>JASFJX010000018.1:0-14819 GCA_050119385.1 Candidatus Thiodiazotropha sp.
TCGAGCGCGATGCCATCGCTTCGCGTATAGATCGTCTATCGCCGGGGATTTCAAAGCGGGTGGCCTGGAAGGGTGCATCCAAGACCCGTGTACAGGCTCAGCATCGCAGCTTTGACCGGCAAGCCTATCTTAATTCCGCACAACAGTTTCTCGATGACTGGTTGGGTAAGCGCTACAAAGACTTTAAGGCCAAACCTGTTGGCAGTTATGACGATCTGCAACTACCTGCGGGAAAGGTGTCGATTCAAGCCGGAGTTGCCCAGCGCGTTCGGGTGAACAAGCGTATGTGTGTGTGGATCGATCTACTTATCGATGATGCACATTACACGACTCTACCGGTTTGGTTCGATGTCAGCGCAAAAGCAGAGGTCTACGAACTACAGCAGGATCTCTCAGCCGGTACACCACTCAAAGCACATATGTTGAAAAGGACCAAGCGCGACATTGCCGCAGTCAACGGTGAACCTGTAACAGCCTTGGCTGTTATCGAAGGACAACGACTGATCCGTGATCTATCCCAAGGGACAGTCTTGACGAATGCCGCATTGCAACCTGTACCGGATGTGGTCAGAGGTCAGAAGTTGAAGGTCAAGGCGAGCGTGGGAAATGTTACCCTGATCGCGATGGCGCGAGCCTTGGAGGATGGTAACCGGGGTGACTCGATCAGAGTCGAGCGACTCGACGGCAATGACAATTACATGGCCCGGGTACTCGATATCGGTTTGGCGGTTGTCGAAGAGGATTATCGATGAGTAGAGTTTTACTGATAGCCCTGATGATGGGCTTATCCATGCAACATTCGGCCAGTGGTGAGAGTCTCTTCAACGAAGCCACCTATCAACCGCTGATCAGGGATCATCGAGCGCGAAATATCGGTCAACTGCTGATGGTATTGATTTATGAATCCGCATCGTCGACCACCAGTGCCGACAGCAAATCCAAGAACTCATTGGATGTTGGGATAAATACAGGCTATGACGACATGCGACATGATGCCACATTGGGTATAGGAAATAATTCAAGTGGTGGTGGAACCATCAACCGTACCGGTCGTCTGATGGCCAGCGTCTCTGTGACCATAGAAAAGATCCTGGACAACGGAGAGATGATCGTGAAAGGCGAACAGTCGATTGAGTTCAATAACGAGAATCAGTTCATCCGTGTGGAGGGTAGGGTACGGCCGGAGGATATCAGCGCGGAAAACACCGTACTCTCGACACGTCTTGCCGATGCCAATATTCGTTATGTCGGAGAAGGGCTATTGGGGCGTAGTCAGGAACCCGGCCTTATAAGCAAATTTTTCAACTGGATATTTTGAGCATGAAGTTACTGGTTACCCTGTTATTGTTATTTTCACTGCTATCACAGGCATATGCCGCAGTGGATGAGGGTGTACGTATCAAGGATTTGAGTCGGATCAGCAGTGCTATTGACAACAATCTTGTGGGGTACGGCTTGGTATCGGGACTGGCGGGCACCGGCGATTCCATGCGCAGCGGCAGTACCATGCACTCATTGCGCAATGCCTTGTTACGGTTCGGGATCAATATCGATACCAAGGATGTGCGTAGCCGTAATGTGGCAGCCGTCTCTCTGACTGCGGTCTTACCTCCTTACGCTCAGCCAGGTGACAAACTGGATGTCAACGTGACTTCGATGGGAGATGCGCATAGTCTGGTTGGCGGTACACTATTGATGGCCTCGCTAACCGGTCCCGACGGTAAGGTTTATGCCTTGGCGCAGGGACCTGTGTCGGTGGGCGGTTTTCAATATGATCTGTATGGTAACCTGGTACAGAAGAATCATCCTACCGCGGGGATCGTACCAGGCGGGGCTTCTGTGGAGAAAGGTGTCGAGACCCTAATGGTCGATGCAGAGGGCCGTTTGAATTATTCACTGTACGATCCTGACCTGACCACCGCCAGTCGCATTGTTGACAGCATCAATTTGCAATTTGGACCGGGAACGGCGCGCGCCATCAATGCGGGCCGTATTGAGGTAACGCTGCCGTTGGAGGCGCGGAGCAATCCCGTTCGTTTCCTGACAGCTATCGAGGGCTTGAAGGTCTTACCCGACCGGCGAGCGAAGATTGTGGTCAACGAGCGTACCGGCACTGTCGTCTCCGGCGGCAATGTCACCGTTGCGCCCGTCAGCATTACCCACGGTGATCTGAGCGTTATCATCACCACGGATTACCTGGTCTCCCAGCCCGGTTTTGTCAGCCGTACCGGGGCAGGCGTTCGCACCCAGGTAGTTCCCGATACCAATATCGAGGTCAACGAGGCAGAACCGCTATCAATTTCGCTGAGCGCCAACACGAGTGTTGCCGAACTGGTCGGGGCGCTCAACAAGGTCAAAGCTACCAGCCGAGACGTTATCAGCATACTGCAGGCGATTCGACGAGCCGGTGCTTTGCACGCCGAATTGGTCATACAGTAACGAAGTAGCGATTGCATGGACACTTATTTATTACGAGCAAGCGCAAAAAGCACTGCGCTAAGGAAGAAAATATGATTGAGGATATAGGAGGCGTGACCTCCCGTCTGGTCAGTCTGGCGCTGGATGTCTCATCCCTTCGCCAGCAGGTAATTGCCCATAACATCGCAAACGCCAACACACCAGGCTTTGCACCACAAAAAGTAAGTTTTGAGCAACTACTTGAACGGGCCGGCCTGTTGACATCCGACCAGCCCGGTGATCCCGAGTTGGCCGGTGAGATCGATCGCCTGCGGCAGCGTTTGGATCGGGGTGAGTTGATCGAGACCAGTGAAGATGAAACGGTATCTCTGGATATGGAGATGGTGAGGCTCACGGAAAATGTGCTGCGCTATCGGGCTATGTTAGAGGGTTTGTCGAAGCGTGGTAGCTTGATCAAATTGGCAGTCACTGAAGGTAAGTAAAAGTTATGGATTATTATGCTGCATTTGAAATCAGCGCCTCCGGCATGTCCTTGGAGAGGATACGGCTCGATACCCTGGCGCTCAATCTGGCCAATGCAAACACCACGCGTACCGAGGATGGTGGTCCCTATCGTCCGCTACGTGTGATAGCCAAAGCGAGGGACGCCGCTGAGTTCGAGGGACGCATCGACGCCTTGTTGAATGGTCAATATCCCGGTGGTGTCGAGGTGACAGAGATTGTCGCCCAGGAGGTGACACCACGGTTGGTTCATGATCCGGGACATCCCGACGCAAATGACCATGGATACGTGGCCTATCCCAATATCAATCCGGTTTCAGAAATGGTGACCTTGATTGAAGCAGTGCGAGGGTACGAGGCCAATGTGCGTGCCTTGAATGCCGCCAAGGCGATGGCCTTGAGCGCCTTGGAGATCGGGAAGTCGTCGTCATGAGTATAGAAACAGTGTCATTCATCAAACCCCTGGAAGCGATTGAATTCGGCAGTGGGCTAGAGGCAACAGGAACAAAAGGGACGAGGGATTTCGCTACCTGGTTCGACAACCAACTGAGCGAGTTGAACGAACAGATCAAAACATCAGAGGTAGAGCTGCGAAGGCTTGCAACCGGTGAGACCAATAATATCCATCATGTCATGCTATCCCTGGAAAAGACCAAGTTGTCATTTCAATTAATGATGCAAGTACGCAACAAGGCATTGGAGGCTTATCAGAGCGTAATGAGGATGCAGGTGTGATGCTCCGTCACGCGTCCGATGAAAGATTAATTCCATGATGTGGTAGATGAAATGCTGAAAGAGACTTGGAATAACTCAGGAGTTGCTACCCGCAGCGGCCTGATAGGCGGAGTTGTTGTGATCCTCGCGCTGACCTTTGTGGCGGCCTGGTGGTTGCTGCAATCCCGCAATGGTGTGCTATTCACAGACCTGGAGCCAGGTGATGCCGCAGCTGTGGTCAGTGAACTCGAACGCATGAAGGTGAGCTATACGCTTGCTGCTGATGGTACACGCATCCTGGTCCCCCAGGACGAGGTACACGAGATTCGCTTGAAACTGTTGGGTAGTGGTTTGCCTTTAAGTGGCGGTGTCGGTTTCGAGCTGTTTGACAAAGCCGAATTCGGCATGACCGAGTTTGCCCAACGCATTAATTTCCAGCGGGCCATGCAAGGTGAATTGACGCGAACGATCACCTCCCTTAAGGAGGTCAAGTTTGCCCGGGTACACTTGGTGATGCCGGAAGCAAGCCTGTTCCAAAAGAACAAGACTTCACCAAGCGCATCGATCACTCTGTTTCTAAAGCCCGGCGCCCAACTCGACAGGCAGCAGACAGAAGGAATACAACGTTTGGTTTCGGCTTCCGTGCCTGGCTTGGATTCCTCTGCGGTGACGATCATCGATCAGTATGGCAAAACCATGAGTGCCTTGGTTGAGGGTGAGAATGGCCCCGCAATAGTGACTACCCGTTTGCAGAAGAAAAAAGAGGTGGAGACCTACCTGACCGAAAAGACAGCCCGTATGTTGGAGCGAACCTTCGGACCTGGCAAGGCGATTGTCAGCATCGATGTCACCCTCAATTTCGATCAGTCCAAGACAACCCGGGAAGAGGTGATTCCTGCCAGCGGAGATAATAGCGGCATGGTGCGTAAGCGTGAATCGCGCTCCCAACCAGACACGGGTAAAAACAAGAAACAGGCTGGAGGCGAGGTAAATACTGAGGTTGAGTATCGCCTGGGACGCTCGGTCGCACAGATAGTCTCGTCACCCGGCGATATCGAACGGCTGAGCGTCGGTGTTTTAGTCCCCGCCAGCACCACTGAGGTTCAACTCAAGCAGATCGAGGAGTTGGTCGCCATGGCAGTGGGGCTTGATCCGGCGCGAGGCGACGCGATTGCGGTTCATTCAGCAGCTAGCGCAATTTTGCCGGCACAGCAGAAAGAGGAAGCGCTTGATTCACTGCTCACTACGGACGCTGACAAACCGACCCTATCGGATAGTGCCGAGCTTCACTCCACCAATGCGGCAACGGAAGATGTTGAGAATCAAGCTGGCACTTTTGAACAAGATCAAGCTTCATGGCTAGTTAGCAAGAACGGTGGAGTACCTGTCTGGATGAGTGATTTATGGACAAAATATAAAGAGTTGATTCTCTTAACCGGAGTGCTCATGGTGCTTTTGTTGTTGATGCTCGGTTTGCTCTCGAAGGCGAATCACAAAAAACGCACAAATCAGAGACATCTGCTTATTGATGAACGGGAGCGCATGCTTAGCCAGATAAAGACATGGATCAATGCTGACGAGCTGACACCTCAAGGTGAGGGAAAGAATTCATGAACGGGTTGCGCAAGGCTGCGCTCTATCTGCATGGCCTGGAGGAGACGGATCGCCGTTGGTTGCTCGATGCTCTTTCGGATAACGAGCGTGAACGATTGCAAACATCTCTTGCACAACTTGATGAGATGGGTGTGCCAAGTGGAAAAGCCTGGCTGCCTGAACTGGCCGAGGCACAAACTATAGAGATTCGTGAGGAAGAGAGTGCCCCTCAAAATAGTTCAGAGATTGCATCAATCGAAGGGGCTGACCTCTCAAGACTCATAGAGATTTTCGAGCACGAGCCGGACTGCATTGTAGCCCTATTGTTAAAACAACGGGTATGGTCATGGCATCAGGCCTATGTAGGGAAACAATATCTACAAAAGCGCGAACAGTTACTGCGGGCTCTTGAGACACCGGCACCGGTATTGAAACCAAAGGTGGAGGCGGCCTTGGTAACTGCGCTGGCAGCGCGGTTGAATAAGGCTGAGTCTACACCGGGAGAAGGTTTCGAAGCTGCACTTGTTGAAGCGCAACAAGGTAAGCAGAGTACTGAGCATGTATCACTTTGGAGAAAGTTATGGCGTCGCTGATACGTTCGGCACATATTACCTCAAAGCGTCGCTTGCTCGATGGGAGTGACAAACCATCTGCCAAGAAAACTGGGGAGCAGCAGGCGGTTCCTGCTAAGCGGGATACCGAAACCGAAGATACCACAATGAGGAGGGAAGCGGATCTACGCGCACTCTCCAAGGCACGTGCAGAACTGGAAGAGGCGTTGCGGATTTCACAAGCACGTACGACGCAAACCGAGGCTGAATTAGAGCGTCTGCGTGGAGACATTGATGATCTGCGTCAGGATGCTGCAGAAGCAGGCCGGGAGTCAGGCTATCAGGCTGGACGTGAAGAGGGACGAGCAGAACTTGCACGACAGGCTGTGCATTTGAGCGAACTGATTGACCGGATCGCCAAGGCACATGAAGAGAAACTGACCGCTTTTGAAGAGGAGATCGTCGAAGTCGTATTCGCCTCTGTCGCAAAAATACTGGGTGAAACAATGGTGAGTGACGATGCCGTAATTGCAGCTGTCAGGCAATCGATAAAACAGCTCGTGACCCGTGACCGACTGGCGATTCATCTATCGCCTGAGGACAAAAGGTTGCTGGATAAGGTGGCTGCGGAAAGAGAAGAGATGCTATTCGGACAAGGCGTGGAAATTGTCGCAGATGAACGAGTCGAACTTGGCGGATGTTTACTGCAGTCCTTGACAGGGGGGTTGGATGCGCGCCTTGAAGTACAAATGCAGCAATTGCGTGAATGTCTGATGAGTGTCGCCGATCGTAGACTAGCCGAGCGCCAATGACGACCTCATTACAACCCTATCTGCAAGCCATAAAAACCACTGAGTTCGTACGACGGACCGGTCGTATTGCCCACTTTTACGGTTTGGTACTGGAGTCCAACGGCCCCGAAGCCTTTCTTGGGGAACGTTGTGAAATCTATCCCACGCCCCATAGTAAAGCCATACCGGCCGAAGTGATCGGCATCAAGGACGGCAAAGTATTGTTAATGACTTACGGCGAGACCCGAGGCATTGGAATTGGCAGTGATGTGATCGCCACAGGCAAAGCGGTGGATGTGCCTGTAGGCGAAGCACTACTAGGCCGTGTTATAGATGCCTTCGGCCAGCCGCTTGACGGTAAGGAAGCCCTCATTCTGAGAAAAAGCTATCCCCTCTATTCCGAACCGATGAATCCACTATTGAGGCCACGCATCGATACTATCCTCGAAACCGGGGTTCGCGCAATCGATACCACTCTCACCGTGGGCCTGGGGCAACGGGTGGGGATTTTTGCCGGCAGCGGTGTCGGCAAAAGCACCCTGCTTGGCATGATCGCAAGACAGATGGATGCCGATGTGAATGTCATTGCACTGATCGGGGAACGCGGACGTGAAGTACTCGATTTCATCGAGCTGAACCTAGGTGAGTCTGGATTGGCGCGCAGTGTAGTCGTGGTGGCGACTTCGGATCAACCAGCCTTGGTGAGGGCCCATGCGGCTTTTGCAGCCACCGCCATCGCGGAATATTTTCGAGATCAGGGAAAGGATGTGGTACTGACAATGGATTCGATCACACGCTTTGCCATGGCACAGAGGGAGATCGGTCTCGCCGCAGGTGAGCCGCCAACCGCACGGGGCTATACCCCCTCGGTTTTCGCTCTTCTGCCTCGTCTGCTTGAGCGGGGAGGGACCTCAAAGGAGGGTGGTTCAATCACCGCCTTCTACACCGTGCTCGTTGAGGGAGACGATATCAATGATCCGGTTTCTGATAGCATACGTGCGATAGTCGATGGCACAATCGTACTGTCAAGAGAGCTGGCCAATCGGGGCCACTATCCCTCCATCGATCTCCTCCATAGCAACAGCCGGTTATTTACGCATCTGACCGAAAAGGGCGAACGGGAGGATGCCCAGGCGCTGATCGAACTGTTGAGCAGTTATGACAGTTCTCGGGATATGGTAGAGATAGGTGCCTATCGTGAGGGGAGTAATCCCATGTTGGACCGCGCCATTGGAAGGATGGGGCAGATTAATGCGTTTCTTCGTCAGGATGTGGACGAGAAAGGCGATAGGGCTGAGGCCTATCGGCGACTGCACAAGATAGTCGCTACAGAGGTGAAATAGATGGATAACAGGAAAAAGAGACGTATTGAAGCACTCGAAGCAATGAATGGATGGATGAATATCGAGATGTCGGATTTGCGTCAAACACAGCGTCAAGCCAATGATCGATTGCATGTCCTTGCAGAAAGGATAAAGGTGATCGATGGTGAAATCAGTGAAGCAGAGAGTTGTGTACGTGCGGCTCTCGATCCGGGAGCGAACCTGATCCTTGAAGAGTATCAGATGTTGTTAACCTATCTTGATCATAAGCAGCGCATTCGGGTCAACAATGAACGGCAACATGGATTTGCCCGTGATCGACTTGTGAAGATCGAGGATGAAATGACCCAACAGGGATTAAAGATCCGAGGCATGGAAAATCTACTTGAGCGCAGGCAAAGAGAACTGGAACTCGATAAAGATAATAAGCAACTCTCACTGCTCGATGAGGCTTGGTTGCAAAAACAGAGGAATGAGGGATGACAAAGATTGTCTCAGATCCGGCAAGCTATCAGATTGAGCGACATGCCAGCAGTACGCTGGATCAGGTTCGGCGTCTTAAATGGCGTCTACAGTGGGAGAAAGCCCAAGTGGAAAATTGGCAGACATCCCCTCGTGACGGAATACAGCAGGCTGGTTCTACCGGATCACCTGTTGAAATGAGCGAGGGCAGGCCTAGTGAGAAACATGAGGCATTTGCTCTAAATTACCCTGCTTCAAATAAATTGCCAACACTCACAGAACCAGGACGCTCCGATCAGTCTGATAGGCAACAACCACACTTGAGATATGATTCATCCGGCCCCAAGGAAGCCGGATCATCGACATCGTACACGGCGTATGCGTCTGTTGGTGGAGAGGGGGTAGAGCGACCCATATTCATCACCTCAAAAACACCACCATCAGTTAGAGCAACACCCTTAGCGCTGAACAGGCAGACACAACCGGCGGGCGTCCACGTCTATCAGGTGGATGGCAAAGTGGAAGTTGCCCTACGCAACACCGGTTTAAACGGAAAGGACGGAGTAACGCTGATGACAGAATTGAAAAGCGATCTCGCTTCCCTTGGCTTGAGACTGACACGCTTGACCCTCAATGGTGAGCTGTTATGGCAGACAGAGACGACACCACCTAAGGGCCCGGCATCCATCGACACGGATGTGGATGAAATGCCTATCGACAAGATTTACTGAGCAGGAGTAACGACATGGTTGAAAGTATTGGCGCATCTCTCGGCAGCGAGACCCAGCAGATTGAGCGAGCAGGGCTCGGGCAGGAGGATTTCCTGAAAATTTTGTTAACGCAATTGACCTATCAGGACCCCTTAAAACCACTGGACAATCAGGAATTCATCGCCCAGTTTGCCCAGTTCTCCAGTCTTGACCAGACCCGTCAGTCCAATGAGAATCTTGAAGCCTTGCTGTCGATGCAAATGGCTGATCAAGGCATTGGTTTACTGGGTAAGACCGTGGAAGTAAGTACCAATACAGGGAGCGTGGTCGGTGATGTTATAGCCGTGGCTTTCTCTCAGGGTACACCCCTGTTTACAGTAGAAGTGGGTGAGGACCAGTTCTTGACCAACATCACCCTGTCGCAGGTCGTACTGGTTCGATAGAAGAGAAGGAGAGAATCAATGTTTGGATCTATCTATACCGGCCTGACGGGCATGATGACTTTTTCACAGGGTTTAGATGTCATCAGTAACAACGTGGCCAACCTCAATACCCCTGGATACAAGGGGAATGATCTTCTGTTCCAGGATATCTTCTATCGCTACGGCCTCTCTTCCGACTCCGGTCTGAACAATCCCAGCAGCGAGATCGGTAACGGTGTTACCGGAGACCGTACCGTGATGCGTGAGGCCCAGGGCGAAATCAGTGAAACCGGCAACCAAACTGATGTGGCCATCGATGGCAATGGCCTGTTCATACTGCGAGACGGAGATAATATCTACTATACCCGTGCCGGTCAGTTTGAAGTCGACGATGATGGCTATCTCGTCAATCGAGCGAATCAGGCCAGGGTCGCCGGATTCCAAGATGGTGAGCTGATAGATATCAATGTCTCCACCTTGGATAGCATTAATCCTCAAGCAACCACCGAGATCCTGTTGACAAACAACCTGGCCATCAACGGGAGTGAGTACGATATCACTGACGTGGAAGTTTTCGATGCACTGGGCGAATCCCATCTGATCGATCTCAACTTCATCAATGATGGTGATTCATGGCAGGTGGAAATCATTGACGAAGATGAAAATGTGGTTGCCAGTGGCGGTGAGATTCGATTCCAAACGGACGGTTCGCCGGAAGAGGGGTACAACAGTTTCAGTTTTCAGTTTGCTCCAGATGACGTATCCGCAACCGATATCACATTGAATTTCGGTGAGCCGGGTAGTTTGACCGGGGCCACCTCATTCGCTACGGGTGAGACTTCCGACCTTTCAGTAGAGTCGCAAGATGGTTACACACGCGGCACACTCATCAGTATGGGATTCGATCGCGACGGCACCCTGACAATGGAGTATTCCAATGGCAAGGATAACGAAAGCAACCAGCTTGCACTGGCTTGGTTCGAAGACCTCCAGGCACTTCGTCAAATCGGCGGCGGTCTCTTTCTCGCGGGTGATGAGATTGAACCAATTATCGATACACCCATGCAAGGGGTGATGGGTGAGATCGTAGGGAATAGTCTCGAACTGTCGAATGTAGATCTGACCCTTGAATTTACCGATCTCATTATTATGCAACGGGGATTTCAAGGGTCATCACAGATCCTGACTGTATCCAACGAAATGATCCAGCAACTGCTGGATCTAGGACGGAGCAGTTGATGAGGACACACCCCTACCGTTTGATCGGCGATCGCCTTGAGCAAGCGTTGAGGCAGGCATTGGAGCCGGTTATGAAGAGTTGGGTGGCGGATTGGCTGCCTGAAGAGTCTGCATTTTCATTAGCAACGCTGACGCCGCTTTTCGATTATTGTCAGAATCAGCAATCAACCGAAATTGAATTGTTGCTCAATTGGGTAGATGACAACTGGTGCGGTGTCTTGAAACCTGCCGACACTGGGTTGCTCGGTTGTCTATTGATCGGTGCGGTTGAAGATATGTCAGAGGAAATGGCATTATCAACACTTTTACAGGATATTGCCCAACAAGCATTGGCTGACCTGGCGCAGCGAATTCTTTCAGGCACACAAGCCACCTATGACAGTGTCCCATTTTTCGTAACCGACAAACCATTCCCCAAGGGTGCGGAACTGCGAGGTTCGGGAGCGGTAGTCATCGGCTTTCGCGTGAGTAGTCTGTCATTCAATTGCGTTGTTTCACCGTTGACTGTCGAGCGATATCTCGATGGGCTGGATACATCTTGCCAGAAGTCAAACAGGAAACTGATTCCCTTACAAGCGGCACTTGGCAATCAGAAGTTAAACGCACGTGTTTCCATTGGGTCTGCAGTATTGAGTCTCGGCGAACTGGCAACTATCCGCGTCGGCGATGTAGTCACCCTGGATAAGCATATCAATGAGCCCGCAGCAATGAGGCTTGGGGACAATTGCGATGGGTGTGAAGGATTTATAGGCACAAAAGGGAATGCCCTGGCGTTTCGCATCACCCAAGTCAAACAGCAACATAGCGAGTGAGCAAGCATAATGTCTAATTTCATTAATAAAACCGGCAACAACACAGTCGAAGAAGTGCAACTCAGCGAATTGGCTGATATGGAACCCCAAGGTCGGGCACTTTTCAACAGCAACTTCGATATCATCAAGGATGTGCGGGTAAAATTGGAAGCCTGTGTGGGAGAAGCGGAACTCTCGGTCAGTGAGCTCTACAGCCTTAAAGCCAATTCGGTCGTGAAGCTGGAACGTGATGCCCAGGCACCGATAGATCTGGTATTGGATGGCCGTATTGTTGCCCGTGGCCAGTTGGTGGTCACGGGGGATAATTTTGGTATTTGCATAACCGAGATCCTCAAACAAGATGAAGCTTAGTGTATTGACCAGCCTTCCTCTCATCGACATTCGAAAGCCGGGTATGAGCAATGCGATTTAAGCTAGTGTTGTGTATGCTCGCAATGGGTATTTTCTGTTTGGGTGGCGCTTTTGCGCAGGCTCAAACATCGACTCTGTCAACCCAGGAAGGTGTGGAATCATCGATTGAAGAACCAATCCGAGGTCTACCACTGCGTCAAGATGGTGTTATTCCTCAGGGGACTTTGATGCGTGTTTTCATTGCCATCATAATCGGGTTGGCTTTAGCCATTGCGGTTGCCTATCTCATGAAGCGATATCTTTTCGCACGCAATCCGCATGGCACGAGTGAGCATCGTATACAATTGCTCGAAGTGAAACGCCTTTCACCTAGACTCATGCTGTTTAGGGTAAGTGTACACGGCAAAACCTTCGTCCTGGCCCAGAGCGGTGATCGGGTGATTGAGCTCGATCCCAGCAACGCCCTTGAAACTCAGCAAGAAGCTAACGATGATGAAGTCTGATAAGCATCGCAGTTTCAGATCACTCGCAATCCTACTGCTATTATTCGGATTGTTTTCGGCATTTTCTTTCTCCGTATCTGCTGCTGATATTCAATTACCCGGAATAGGCATCGACCTAAATGGGGCAGAGGGCGAGACAGAAGAGGTGGCGACTGCCATCAAAATCGTACTCGGTCTGACGGTGCTGAGTCTGGCTCCGGCGATAATGATCGTGATGACCTCTTTTACCCGTATCATTGTCGTCCTCGCGATATTGCGTCACGCCTTTGGTATGCAGCAAACACCTCCCAATACCGTATTGATCAGCTTGGCACTGTTTCTTACCTTGTTTAACATGCTGCCAACACTGAACCTGATCGAAGAAAACGCGCTTCAACCCTATGGCAGTGGCCAGATCAATAGTGAGGAAGCGTTCCAGGCCGGCATGGCCCCGCTGCGGGATTTCATGATACGACAAACCCGCGAACAGGATTTGGCATTGATGGTGGAGGTATCAGGTGGCGAAATGCCTCAGACCATCGACGATGTCTCCAACCTACAGGTAATTCCCGCCTTTATGCTGAGTGAGCTCAAGGCGGCATTTCAAATAGGTTTTGTGATTTTTTTACCCTTCGTACTCATCGATATTGTGGTTGCGAGCATACTCATGTCGATGGGGATGCTCATGGTACCGCCGATGATGATATCGCTGCCAATCAAGATTCTCATGTTCGTTTTGATCGATGGTTGGAACTTGGTGGTTCACTCACTGTTGGGCAGTTTTGCTTGACACCGAGATCAGTATCGCTACAGCGCAGATGGGATTCGTTCGGTAATGGACAAGGAGCAGGAACGTAAACTATGGCTGGCTACGGGACAAGACAACGACAACACTGCACGTCTGATGCTTATCGAGCACTATGCCTACCTCGCCAAGGTGAATGCCAATCACTATTATCGTAACCGTCCCGATGACACCGTAGAGTATAGGGATTATTTGCAATACGCCATGGTCGGGCTGCTCGAAGCCGTACACCGATACGACCCTGAGAGGGGGGCGTCATTTTCCACCTATGCCAACTATCGAATAAAAGGAGCCTTGGTGAATGGCTTGGAAAAGGCGACCGAACAGAGAGAACAAGCTGCGTTTTTACGAAAATATCAACGCGCCAGGGTAGAATCGATTGTTAACGAGCTGGAGCACGCCGGCGAAGATCTATTCAGCGACATGGTGGGCATTACAATCGAACTCGCCTTGAGCTTCATGTTAGAAGATACTGGCATCCTGCAAAATGAAGAGGTGATGACTGACGAACTCTTCAATGGAGAGGTCGAAAAGGCGCTCTCAACCCATTTGGGCATACTTGTGGATAACCTGCCCGAGCGCGATCGCCTCATTATCCGCGGCCACTATTTCCATGGCGTGCCCTTTGATGAACTCGCAAAACTGCTCGACATTTCTAAAGGACGGGTATCACAACTCCATAAACGGGCTTTACAGCGAATCCGTGCGGCTTATGAGATGAGCCAACAGTTGGATAAGTATTTCTAAGCAAGCCCCAGCTTCTAAGTTTAAGTGCGCCACACTTTTTAGTGTATTTCGTAAAATAACAATAGGTGCTAGATTTTTATTTCGAATAACTATCTAATGTATTTCTTTCTTTGTTTACAGCAAGCAAACTACCAATATACACCGATACCGACGCTGAGTTGCTTCTCCTCGTCATAATCAAATTGAATACGTAAATCCTTATTTTGACTTAATAACCATCTTGTCGTTAGACTGGCAACACCATAGTTCAAAGTATCAGATGATATGGGGTAGCGGTATTCATAGCCTAGCTGCATCCGAAATGATGACCAAGGCTCCGCGATCAAGACGGCTGAGGTCCTTGCGAATCCAAGTCCCTGATCAGCGCTTTCATTCTGTATTGCACCACCCAAATAGGTTGCGGCAAACAGCCTTGAAAACAATTGGCGACCGTATCCAATATCGCCTTGCAAACGTGCAACCAGGCAATCTTTACACCAAAGTCTTGCTTGCTCGGCTCCGATGCGAAGTCTCCACGCCAATCCCCGATCTCCTGGCAAATTAGATATCGCTGGATTTACATTTTCCAGATGGATGAGATCAAACCAATCGATACGAATTCGATCTTCATATATTTCAGCTCTTAAATCCCCCATTACAAGCGCACCGTTATTGATATGGCCGCTGTCTGCATCCAGTGCGTCGTAATAAGCAGGCCGAATTTGGAGTGATAGTGAATTCCCCAGAATACTATTATTACCAATACCTATTTGAATCCAGCCGGGGGGGCGCCCCAAATCTGGTGATTTTGGTATATGCTTATCCACATCAGGCTTGCCGGGTGGCAGTTTGTATCGCAAGGATAAGGCCTCAGCGTATTCCCGCTTAATATCAAGAGGCGCCGTAGCTATTGGATTGTT
>JASFJX010000019.1:0-14760 GCA_050119385.1 Candidatus Thiodiazotropha sp.
ATGGGCAGTTTCAATGGCAAATCCAAGACCCTCGCAATAAAGAACCTCCCCCGGTTCTTCATCGCCCGGTTCAATCAGCAATGCAGCGCCCGCCTCGCCTGGAATGAATCCATTTGAATTCTCACTGGTGAGCAAGCGCTCTTTCTCTTCATAATGGGCAAGGGTTGGCGCGATCAACATCGAATCACTAGCAGCCACAAGCACATGCTTTACTCCATGTTGATAGATTATTTCCCGGGCATGCTTGAACGCAATTGCGACTGAGACATGCCCCGCAGCTATCACAAGGGATTGATCGCTGAACTCAAGCCCCAGTTCATCCTGAAGATCCAGAAAAAACTGAGCATCATCATCGATAATACGGCCTGGACGACTGTGTTCCGCAAGGCACAGCAGCAAAGGAGTCTCTGTCGTTTTGATTTCAGGATTGCTCTGAAGGACTTCGCTGATCGCTGCCGCCGCCATTTTGATCAGCTTGGTTTTACCCCGCCAGGGTTTTTCCATCGGCACTTCGCAGCCGAGGATCCACTCTCCGCCGCTATCCATGAAGCGGGTTTCCTGGAAATTGTCGATCGCACACCGGATGGCTGCGCAGGTGGCGGGGGCATTCAACCCTACGCCTGTTACCAGGCCGGTAGCTGTTATCGCCAGCGGCAATCCCATCAATCCTCCTCGTTTGACTCTGTCTGTTTATCCCGTACCACATGAGCCAGTGACGGGTAGTAGGTTTTTCCTAATTCGCGGGCGCGCCACCAGCCTCTCGATTTCCTGCCGATCAAAACCTGGGAAATTTCGAATATATTCTTCTTGAGTGGTATGTTGGCACGCCAAGTCATTGTGAACAGCCCCTGATCCGGCTCCAATACAATGGTGTCTATCAGCGCTTTCTGTTTGACGCTCTCCCCTTTTCTGTAAAAGAAGACAACCGGCACATCAATCTCAGGCAGGTTAAAGCTGGTTTGACCGTCAGCTGTGAGATTCTCCAGAAATACCCGTTCTCCCCCTTGCGGGTATGGCATCTGTTGGTCGACGGGTGCGGCCTGATAATAGGCCTCCTTGAAGTCAGGCGGCAGAAAGGGGAAAGTATTGTCGATCCAGTTCTGGTCATAGGTTCCGGCGAGATGGCGGCGCGGATCCCAGCCTCTTCCCAACGGGCCGAATGCCATCGGGGAATAGTTGCCATCGGGCATGGTTACGGGCCGTTTCAACTCCTCCGTGTTCGGCATGGGTGACCCGTCCACAAAGGCCTGGCTCAATTGCAGGTGGTAACCCTTGCCTACGGGATTATTCATGTAGGCAGTGTGTTTCTGTTCGTTTTCATGAAAATTGTCAATACCGCCAAAGGCCTCGTCATAGCTGATCGGCAGTCTGTCAAAAAGCCCGGCATAACCTGGGCGAATGGCAACTTTGCCTGATTCCCAGAAGCGATTGCCGGTAACGGCAAATGATTTCAAGACAGGCCCCAATCGCAAGGTGACTTCAACCCGGGATGTGGGTTTTCCACCAGGTGCGTATGCGCTGCCGTTCAGCAGCACATCGCAGTAAGGTTTGACAGGGGCGTAATCAACCTCGTATTGCGGTGCCGAAAAACCGGGTTCCCCCGTGAAGATATCGGCTTCCACCAGCTGTTTTTGCTGTTCGGTTAAAGTAGACCGTTTGCCACGCCCCGGTATTTTGAAAGTACCCTTTGCAACCACCACCAACAGTTCACGACCATCGGGCTGCATACCCATGGTGTATCCGGCTTGCATTGGGGTTGCGTTGAGTAGATCCATCTTAGTGCTGACCGTCCCTAGTTGATCTGTACAGAACCGCCTTTGATGCGATTCACCCCGGAGGATCGACTTAAAAGGTAGTTACCCCTGAGAATAACCTTGCCGGAGCGAGTCAGGGTAATACTTGCCTTACCGCATTTCAGTACGATTTCATGTTTGGCTGAAAATGTCAGTCTCTCTCCATCCACATCCGCGGACATCGTGGGCAGACCTGTTCTGGCGCTCTCAGGATTCTGAATACGCCCTATGACCATGGGTAGGAGTGGATCGCCATTTTCGAACAAAAGTGCTACTTGATAGCCAATCTCCTGTTCGTTGAATTGAATGGTCGATTTAGCAATCGTGTTATCGATCCTTGGATTACCCGGAAAGGCAACCAATGGCTGACGCTTTTCATTCAACCCGACAAGCACACCAATAACTACGCCGTCCAACCGCGGCTTTGACTGATCAGACATTGTCTCTGTTTGACTCTCTTCGATCAACTCAGTCACATCAGTGTCCTCCATATCAATTTTGCAGAACCTTTTTGCCTTTTATAACCACATTCTTACTTGCTTTCACATTCACGCCACCTGAGCCCTTGATGGTAATATCCTTACCCTGGATCGAAACAGTCCCATCTTTTTTCATCGTTATCGAAGCCTTGCCGGTTTTTATTGTCACCGAGTCCCCTGCCTCGATAACCAGATTCTTGCCCACGGTAAGGGTATCGCTGTCTCCGATTGTTGTGGCCTGATTCTTCCCCACGCTGACAGAGCGGTCAGATCCAACCATTTCACTCAAACTGGAGCCAACTTGCATCGCTTTGGATGCACCCACCGTTTCATTCATTCCAGCACCGACTGTCACTTGATAACCGGCGCCGATACTCAGCGCCTTGGCCGCACCGATCGTTTCGGTTTTATTCACCCCGACAGTCTCTGATTTATTACTGCCGATGTTCACGGACCTGTTACTGCCGATTGAGACACTCTCATTGCTGCCTACCGTTTCGGTCCGGTCTACACCTATGGTGATCGTTTCATTTTTGCCTACAGACTCTGTACGGTCATTGCCAATGGTGATGGATTCATCATGTCCAACCTTTTCGGTTCGATCGTTCCCGACACTGGTTGTCTCGTTATTTTCGACAATGTTATCCTGATTCTTTTCGGCATGAACATAGAGCTGTTCGGTTCCTTTCTTGTCTTCAAACCGAATCTCATTGAAATTATCGCCGCTTCCTCCTTTCGTACTACGGCTCTTGATGCCACTCTGGGTCATGTTGGCAGGCAGTCCATAGGGCGGCATCTGGTCGGCATTGTAGACCCGACCGGTTATGATCGGCCGGTCCGGATCGCCCTCGAGAAAATCGACGATCACCTCCTGCCCGATGCGAGGTATGTGTATCGCTCCCCAGTTCTTGCCTGCCCAGACCTGTGCTACCCGCACCCAGCAAGAGCTGTTTTCATCCTTTTGTCCGTAGCGGTCCCAATGAAACTGAACCTTGACCCGGCCATACTCGTCGGTGTAGATCTCTTCACCCGAGGGTCCCACAACCACCGCCGTCTGAGGTCCCTGCACCATTGGCTTGGGTGTGCTCCTCGCTGATCGAAATCCCTCTTTGCTGTCCATGCAGCTGCATTCACACAGGTAGAGGGGCCCCTGCGCAATCTCGGGCACCGACTCGAAGGCATCAGCATGCAACATGTAGTAGGCGCCCGTAACCAGATACTCCCTATTCTGATCTCCCCGAGGATGCTCGATCATATTGAACAGACCACCCGTGGTTATTCCACGCGCATTCCCTTTCCCCTCCAGTACCTCATGACCCACCTGCAGCTCCTGAATCCGGTGACTGGCATAGGTCTCTCCATCCGGCGGCACTTCGTACTCACCCGGATAATCGTAGATCTCAAGGTCGGAATAGGCGTGACTTCTCGGCATTAACGCATTGGTCGAGAGATCCGATTTCGGCGTCTCGAAATTGTAATCGGTTTGTGCAAATTTCCCCGGCCGTACTGATTTGCTGAACTTCCAACTATGAATATAATCCCGCCAGCGACTGGAGCCGGTCTCGGTGGGCGGCAGATAGGGAATCTCTGAGTAGGCGTCCAGCACACTGTGGGAACTGTAGTCATCGCACAATATCATTGTGTGCTTGCCTGCCTCATGCTTGAAGTAGTAGTAGATGCCCTCCTGCTCCATCAGCCGGCTGAGGAAGTTGAAATCGGTCTCTCGATACTGAACACAATACTCCCATTCTCGATAGCTACCGATCAGGCGAACTTCAAAATCACTGAAGCCGTTGTCTTGGAACACCTCTTTGATGATGTCCGGTACCGTTTTGTTCTGAAAGATGCGGCAGTCTGAAGTCTGGGTCAGCAACCAGAACCATGGCCGTAGCGTGACCTGATAGTGGGCAAAATAGGCCATGTGGCCAATCTGGGTAAAACGACTCACAAAACCGTCAAAAAAGCGTTTAGTGGTATTCACCATATCCATTTCGACGGTCATCTTTTTACCTAGCAGGTCGTCATGGGAGACCGACTCGTTGTCACTCAGCAGATCCACAGTGAATTCGAACAACCGACCCAGCTCTTCACGCCCCTCCAGCTTGAGGATCAAGAGTTCATCCGGGCCCAGGGGGGTTTTGATCTGAAGCTGCCGATTACTCTGTGTGAAAGCCATCTAAACCTCCTGCCAGTTCAACTAATCATAGCGAATAATATTGTCTTAACCAGTGGCAGGTTCTAAGGGGACTCCGTCAATTCAGGTGGTGCCGTCAAAGGGTCTCCGCTTTGACGGCATGAGGCTATCCGGCGCTGCCACACTTGCTGATTCGCCTGATTGCGTCCATGTTCTGTTTGGGTTTCATATACCCTGGTTAAACTCTCTGCCCGTTGATCATGCTCGCCCATTATGCGACGCATTGCCAAGAGCAATCTGTTTCTGGAACTTCCCCGTAAGGTTGTTGCTTGCGCCACCAGATCCCGATAACAGAGACCGACGATATCGAAATGCCCCTGTTCGTGGGCAAGGAGTTCTGGTGTTTTAGCTGATACGACGGCCCATGATCCGGCGGCATTCAAAACCATCTCGAACTCCATTTCGCCCAACCTGTGTTCTGATCCCTCTTCTACAGTCCTGACCCTGCCGGGTCGAAATCCCATCGAGATTCGTGCGTCTTCAGCTTCGCCTCTGGGCCTGCTTGGGATATCTCTGAAATCGCTCCATGACAATTGCCTGGGCCAACCCGTTAATCTAGGACCTGGTTGTCCAGGCGTTGCTGCCGCCCCCTGTGGTTGGGCAGATCCGAAGCCTGCATGGGGGATGTCAGGGGAAGGGCCAGGCGGTACGGGTCGATTGTTTCGAGCTGGTGATGGATTTTCACACATAATCGCCTCGTAGATATTGCTCTATCACTCTACTTTCGCCATCCACAGTCGCTGATAGTTGGGTATACAGATTGAGCATCATAATTTTTATCTTATGCCTTGCTATCCTCTAGATGGAAAGACTATATAATATATTTAAGCATACTCAGTACTTAGATTATGTGTCAGAGTAGCTCGGGTCAATACTATCGTACAGGTAGTTTTTCACACGAACTCTGTGCCACTGTTTTCAATGCACTGCACAATAATAAGGATGAGATCTATAAATGCCGGAGCGAATGCACTTCTCGATAAGGCTTGGTAGAGAAGCTGGTCGGGATCACTCACAGAAACCTATCAACGGGTTTGTAGTTGTCATGCTGGGCGCCTTTGGTGAAGGCCCAAGTAGTGGATCACTACACAACATCGAAGTCGAAACAATCGACAAATTGATAGCAAAATTACAGCCCTCGCTCACCCTGGCTCTTGATAGTGATTCATCACAGCCCATCACCCTTCGGTTTAGTTCAGTCGATGACTTTCATCCGGATGGACTGCTGGATCAATTGTCAGACTACCGACCAAATGAAATCGGCGGGCAGGCTTCAGCAACTTCTGATACGCAGGAAAAATCATCCACTGATAAGAGACCCGAGGAAGCTGAATCGCAACAGGGTACTTTATCACGGCTACTTGGCCAGCGCCCCCTGACAACTGAACAGCGTCAGCAAACAGGCTCCTCTTTAAGCGACGCCAAACAGTCGATGATTACGGATATGGTACGCAGGCTTGCTGAAAACGCTTCCACCCAGGAATTGTCTGAAGCATCAACAGAAATGCTAAAGGCGCAAGACAAAACCCAACTGTTGCGAAATCTGTTACACCATAAGCGTTTTCAGAAACTGGAATCCGACTGGCGCGCTGTTGATTGGTTAATGCACAGCATTGAGCCCGATCCGGCAATACGATGCTATCTCCTGAATATCACGCGCAGCGAACTGGGGCGGGAACGCTCAAATAATCAGAACCCGAGATCCTCTTCTCTCTATCTGTTGCTGAGGGATGCGCTTGAAAAACAAGGTCTTTTAGAATCCAACTTTATACTTATCGATAATCACGCATATGGCCCAGACCGGGAAGATATAACAATGCTTGACTGGCTGGGAGCTTTGGTTGGTTGTTTTGACGGCACCTTGGCTGCAGAAGCCAATTCGAGTTTCTTGCGGGAAGGTATGGAATCCGCCAATAAGCTGAAGGATTGGCACGATTACAGAAAGAGTGACTCCGCAAAAAGAGTCGTACTGCTCTATCCAAAGATATTGCTCCGGCTACCCTACGGTATGACTACCGACCCCATACTATCGCAGTCATTCGAGGAGCTTGATGAACAGTGGTCAGCGAAAGAGCTGTTATGGGGTAATCCCGCATACACCCAGGTGATATTAACAATAAACCTATGGGTAATGCAGGATAACATAGATCAAATACCGATATTGACCGATCTGCCTGCCTATACCTATGAAAGAGACGGGGAAGCCTACCTTCAATCTTGTACGCAAGTTATTTTGCGTGAGAAGCAGATCGAACAATTACTCAATCTGGGGATTATCCCAGTGATAGGCAGCCGCAATAAGAACACCATTCAGTTACCATGGTTTCAACATCTTGGTATTTCTAATGTATGATTGCGATCATGCATTAACCATCTTCATTTTTGCATGAGGATCGGCTGTTGATAATTGTTTAATTAAACTAAATGGTAATATTTCACTACCACTTATCAGCCATTGTTATAGTATCATCTACACCGTTTTTGTGCTAAACATACAGGATAAAAAGGAATTACCAGCTCGGCATTGGACTGACAGAAACAGAACCGAAAAAACCGGCAAAGTTCGATAAGCGCGATCGGCGCTACTTGATGGGGGTATTAAGGATTGACGACTACCATTGATCTCAAAAAACTTCTCACTGCTATTTCAGAGGATAACCCCGCAGGGGCTGACATGGAGTATGACCCGCTATTCAGTGAGATGGAGAGAGCTTCAGAAGGCAAAGCGGAACAGGAGTTCGGAGACACTATCGTACCTGCCGAAGATCCTGACTGGCGCGAGCTTAAAGACAAAGCGCTAAAGGTGTTGGAGCATAGCAAGGATCTGCGTGCGGCCATCCACCTCACTCGTGCATTGATCCACACCGATGGTTTCGCAGGACTCACCGACGGCCTCGAACTCATCAAAGGTTATATCGACCAGTACTGGGAGAGCCTTCATCCTCAACTCGATCCTGAAGATAACAACGATCCCACAATCAGGATCAATACACTGATCAACTTGTGTGATCCCTTCGAGACTCTGGCCGCAATCAACAAGATCCCCGTGGTTAGCTCCACTGTCATGGGGACCTACAGTTACCGTGACATTCAGATTGCAACGGGAAATCTGCAATCCTCCGACACGGATAACCAAGAACTTGTGCTTGATCAGATCGATGCGGCTTTCCGCGAGTGCCCAGAGGAACAGACGCAACAGACACTATCCTATATCGAACAGGCTATCGAGTGTGTGAATGCAATAGAGACTCGACTTAATCAGCAAGTCGGAATCGATCAGGCTCCCGATTTTCAATCCCTGGTAGTGCTTTTGAAGCAGCAGAAAAAAGAGGTATCAAACCGGGCTGGAGTTGAAACCTTCGAAGAGGAAATGAGCGAGATAGAGATTGTCGAGCCGATGCAACAACAAAGCTCATCACCAGGAGACATCAATAACCGCGACGATGTCATCAATGCCTTGGAGAGAATCAATCAATATTATCGGAAAAATGAACCATCCAGTCCTATCCCCTTACTACTCGACCGAGCAAAACGGCTGGTAAAGATGGATTTTTATGAGATCGTCCAAGACTTGGCGCCAAATGGCATGTCTCAATTTGATTTTTTGTGGAGAGATGTAAACAGATAGTGTGAAAAATTCACTCTGCATAGATCGATTTTAGTGACAACATAGCGAAAAAAGAGAGAGGTAGATCGTGGCAAAAGAGAGCAGCCAGAAGTTCATAGCCCGCAACCGGGCACCCAGGGTGCAGATTGAGTACGACGTGGAACTCTACGGCGCTGAAAAGATGATCCAGCTACCTTTCATCATGGGAGTGATGGCGGATCTGTCAGGCAAGCCGGAAGAGGCTTTACCACCAGTAGTCGATCGCAAGATGCTTGAGATCGATGTGGATAATTTCGACGAACGTCTCAAGGCCATGAAGCCGCGTACGGCCTTCAGAGTACCCAATACGCTGACCGGTGAAGGCAATATCAATGTGGATATCACCTTCGAGAGTATGGATGACTTCTCACCGGCTGCAGTCGCCCAAAAGGTGGGTGCTTTACGACAAATGCTCGATGCCCGTACCCAATTGGCTAACCTGCTGACCTATATGGACGGCAAATCTGGCGCGGAGGAGTTGATAGCCAAGGCATTGAAAGACTCGACACTGCTGCAGTCGCTCGCATCTTCCCCCAATCCCGACGAAGCATCATCTGATGATTCGTCCTCAGCGGAGGAGTAAAGCATGGCTGAAACAGATACCCAACAGGCAGAAGGTAAAGAAGCCGCACTTGGCGTAGTCCCCGACGAGTTTTCAGCGCTTCTTCAACAGGAATTCAAGCCCAAGACTGAACGCACTAGAGAGGCGGTTACCAGCGCCGTGCAGACCCTGGCCGAGCAAGTGCTGAAAGAGACCAGTGTGGTATCCGACGATGCGGTCGAGACCATAGAGGGCATCATTGCAGAGATCGACAGAAAGTTGACCGAACAGGTCAACCTGATCCTGCACCATGAGCAGTTCCAGAAACTGGAAGGCACCTGGCGCGGACTTCACTATCTGGTGAACAACACCGAAACCGATGAGATGTTGAAGATCAGGGTGATGAACATATCCAAGCAGGAGTTGGGCAAAAACCTGAAGAAATTCAAGGGAACCGCCTGGGACCAGAGCCCGATCTTCAAGAAGGTTTATGAAGAGGAGTATGGTCAGTTTGGCGGCGAACCCTATGGCTGCCTGATCGGTGATTATCATTTCGACCAGTCACCACCCGACGTGGAGCTGCTCACCAGCATGTCCAAGGTTGCAGCCGCTTCACACGCCCCCTTCATTGCCGGTGCAGCGCCGACGGTGATGCAGATGGAATCCTGGCAGGAGCTGGCCAATCCTCGGGATCTGACTAAGATCTTTCAGACACCTGAGTATGCATCCTGGCGCTCGCTGAGAGAATCGGAAGACTCCCGTTACATCGGTCTCGCCATGCCGCGTTTTCTGTCACGCCTCCCCTATGGCGCGAAGACGGATCCGGTGGAGGAGTTCGATTTCGAAGAGGATACCGAAGGTGCGCAGCATGATAAATACACTTGGTCGAACTCCGCTTATGCAATGGCGGTAAACATCAACCGCGCATTCAAACTGTATGGTTGGACGACACGCATCCGTGGCGTTGAGTCCGGTGGCGCAGTGGAGAGTCTGCCGACCCACACTTTTCCGACCGACGATGGCGGTGTGGACATGAAATGCCCAACCGAGATCGCGATTTCCGATCGCCGCGAAGCTGAGCTGGCGAAAAACGGATTTATGCCGTTGCTGCATCGCAAAAACTCAGACTTCGCCGCTTTTATCGGCGCCCAATCACTGCAAAAACCATTTGAATATGATGATCCGGATGCGACCGCAAATGCCAATCTTGCGGCGCGCCTCCCTTACCTCTTTGCAAGCTGTCGTTTTGCACACTATCTGAAATGCATCGTGCGTGACAAGATCGGCTCCTTTAAAGAGCGTGAGGACATGGAAAAGTGGCTCAACAAATGGATCCAGAACTATGTTGAACCCAATCCGTCAACAGCATCCGAGGAAGACAAGGCGCGCAAACCACTGGCAGCCGCTGAAGTGGTCGTCTCCGAAGTCGAAGGCAACCCAGGTTACTATACGTCAAAGTTTTTCCTGCGACCGCATTACCAGCTCGAAGGACTGACGGTTTCACTACGATTGGTATCTAAGCTACCTTCCGAGAAGACAGCCTGATACCTCTAAACTATCTAAACGGAGGATTTGATTATGGCAGTTGATATGTTTATGAAAATAGAAGGCGTAGACGGTGAAAGCACTGATGACGCCCATAGTAAATGGATTGAGTTATTGAGTTACAGTCACGGGGTTTCTCAACCCGTATCCGGCGCTAGCGGTACCGGTGGCCGGACCGGTGGACGTGCCGATTTTGCACCGTTTATGGCGGTGAAAACCGTAGATAACGGCACTCCCGATCTCAACATCAAGTGTGCCAAAGGTGAGCATATCCCAAAAGTCGAGGTCGAATTATGCCTGGCTTCAGGCGACAAACACACATTTATGAAATACACCATGGAGGATGTCATCGTCAATTCAGTGATGCCGGGCGGTAGTGCCGGCGATGAGACCAAACCGGTTGAAACTGTGGAATTTGCCTACGGCAAGATCAAATGGGAATACACACCAATTGACCACACCGGTAGTCCAGGTGCTACTACAGACAGAACCTGGAATCTTGAGACTAACAAGCAGGAGTAATGCTTATCGGGATTAATCGTTTATCTCACTAACACTAAGCAGACACTGCCACTCCCCAAGGGGAGTGTAGTGTCAAATCTAAGGGGTAACCCAAAAATCGCACATTGAACTCACATCCTTAGGGTCGTCGCGGCGCGCCTCGATCAGAGAGCATATAAGGTCACCATGATGGATGCAGAAGAACTCTTAAAACAAGGTCAACTAGACGAGGCCCTTCAGGCGCTACAGCAGGCAATCAGGAAAGAGCCGGCGAATGCGAAATTACGGATTTTTCTGTTTCAATTGCTATGTGTCATGGGGGCATGGGAACGTGCATTGAGTCAACTGGAAGTGGCCGGCGACATGGATTCTCTGAATCTTCCAATGGCACAGACTTACCGGGAGGCCATACACTGTGAACTGTTTCGAAGAGAGGTATTCCGCGGTGAAAAATCCCCTTTAATCTTCGGTGATCCCCCTGAATGGACCGCATTTCTCATTGAGGCACTTAAACATGCCGCTACCGAAGAATATTCACTATCCGAAAAACTCCGTAATCAGGCTTTCGAATTGGCACAAGGCAGTACCGGCAGCATCGATGAACAACCTTTTGAATGGATTGCCGATGCTGACAACCGCATCGGCCCGATGATGGAGGCTATTATCAATGGCCGATACTATTGGATTCCGATGCAGCGTCTGAAACAGGTTAGCATCGACCCACCTGAGGATCTGAGGGATATGGTCTGGGCGCCGGCTCATTTGACGTTTGAGAACCAAGGTCAGGCTGTTGCTTTGATTCCTGCGCGCTACCCAGCCACTGAGGACGAAAGTGATTCGATGCTGAAGCTTTGCAGAAAAACCGAGTGGCTAGAACCCTACCAAGGACTCTATACCGGACTGGGACAAAGGATGTTGGCAACCGACCTGGACGAATATCCTCTGTTGAGTATCCATCAGATCGATTTCAAAACATCAGCCAATTGATATGCATAACAATCGCTCCAGGCTAGACGGCTATCAGAGGTTTTCGGTTTGAAGCCTGTTAAACAAAATCTGTTACAACCCTCTCTGCTTGACCGGATAACCGATGATGAGCCGAGCAAAACCCGTGAAACTCAGGATAAACGGGTGATCTCCATGCGCCGCCTGCGGCAGATGGTAATGCGTGATTTGGCCTGGTTGTTGAACACGACAAATCTCTCCACTACCGATGATCTTACCCCTTACCCGGAGGTGGAACATTCAGTACTCAACTACGGCCTCACAGAACTCTCAGGGCATCTGGTAACGGGGATGGATCTTGTACGCCTGGAACGTTTGGTACGTCAGGCGATTCAGGATTACGAGCCACGAATCATAGCGCAAAGCGTCAGGGTGCGTTCTATCAGAGATAGCGGTAAAGAGAGTCACAATCGCTTGATGTTTGAAATCGAAGGTCAGCTCTGGGCGGTACCGACACCTTCTCATCTACTGATCAAGACCCAGATCGATCTGGAGGAAGGCGGCGTGACGCTGACCGATGCCTTCAGTTCAGTTATGGAGTAATCCAATGGATCCGCGATTACTCAAGTATTACAACAGTGAACTACAGTTCATGCGTGAAATGGGGGCGGAGTTCGCTAAATCCTATCCCAAGATAGCAAGTCGTCTTTCACTCGATGAATTCGAATGTGCCGACCCATATGTGGAGCGTCTGCTCGAGGGTTTCAGTTTTCTCGCAGCCAGAATCCAGCTTAAGATCGATGAGGAGTTCCCACGTTTTACTCAACACCTGATGGAGCGTGTATTTCCTCACTATCTCTGTCCAACACCATCCATGATGGTAGCGCAGTTCCAGGCAGATATGCTTGAACCCTCCCTGGGGGATGGTTTCCCGTTACCCCGTCATTCGATACTTCGCAGCCGTCTTGGTAAGGGGAGCCATACAGCCTGTATCTATCGCACGGCTCAAGATGTCACTCTATGGCCTATTGAAATTCGCAGTGTGGACTATCTCCCCACGCCGGCGGCAATCAACCTGGCTGGCATTGGCAGACAGGATGATGCCAAGGCCGCCATACGCCTAA
This sequence comes from Candidatus Thiodiazotropha sp., assembly GCA_050119385.1. Taxonomy (GTDB): domain Bacteria; phylum Pseudomonadota; class Gammaproteobacteria; order Chromatiales; family Chromatiaceae; genus Thiodiazotropha. The sequence continues at coordinate 12,769 of JASFJX010000019.1, forward strand.
GACTGAACACTACCGGTGAAATCCCTATCAACAAGCTAGACCTGAACAGGTTGCCACTGTTTATAACCGGAGGAGAAACTGCAATGCGCGCCTTTGAGGCGTTGGCAGGTCACACCTTACGCATCACAGCTCGAAGCCCGGATTCAGACAGTTACAGTACAACCGTTGAACCCAAGCCGGCTCGTACTATGGGGTTTGAACAAAACGAATCATTGCTGCCTTACGGCACCAGATCATTTCAGGGTTATCGTTTTCTGGCGGAATACTATGCAATGCCCGAGCGTTTCATGTTCATCGAACTGCTCGATCTGCAGCGGATCATCAGCCCTTGCGATGGAGATCTATTGGATCTCTTTATCTTACTCGATGAGAGCGATCCGGAACTTGAAGACAGCCTGAACGAGTCAAATTTTCTCCTCTATTGCGCCCCGTGCATCAACCTGTTTCCTAAGCGTGCCGACCGTATCCATTTGAGCGACAGCGCAGCTGAATACCATATCCTGCCGGACCGGACACGCCCGATGGACTACGAGGTCTATGAAATCGAGGAGATCAAGGGATTCGGTAGTAATACCGAGCAGAGTCAAACATTCTATCCCTTCTATGCCAGCAATGATTTCATCTCGAGCGATCAACCTCGAGCCTATTACGCGACCCAAAGAATGCCAAGACTGCTCTCATCCAAGCAACAGCGGGAAGGTGCCCGCTCTAGCTATGTGGGCAGTGAGCTTTTTATCTCTATCGTGGATGGAGACGAAGCACCTTTCCGGAGTGATTTACGACAACTTTCAGTGACGACACTCTGTACCAATCGCGATCTCTCGATGCACCTTCCACTCGGTCACGGTGAATCAAACTTCACCCTGGACAGCAGTACGCCGGTGAATAATATTCGTTGTATAGGCTCACCCACGAAACCTAAGCCATCCACCGCAAAGGGAGGCATCAGCTGGCGCCTGATCAATCATCTTTCACTCAATTACCTCTCACTTTCCGGTGAGGACCAGGAACAGAGTACCGCGGTACTGAAAGACTTCTTACAACTCTATGCCGATACCAGCGATCCGACGATGCGCAAACAGATCGAAGGTGTCATGTCGATCAGCTCAAAACCAGTCAACAGGCGCCTGCCCAGTCCTGGACCTATAGCCTTTGGTCGAGGTCTGGAGGTAACCCTGACCTTGGATGAAATGGCATTCGAAGGCAGTGGCGCATTCCTGTTCGGTGCAATTATGGAGCAGTTTTTTCGAAAATATACGGCAATCAACTCCTTTACGGAGACAGTGATTGTCACCCTGCAACGTGGAGAGATTATGCGATGGCCGGTAAGGCTGGGGCTAAGACAGACGCTCTAGGCCTGTTCGACAGGCTCCAACAGGCACCCTATCGCTTCGATTTTTATCAGGCGATGCGTCGCTTGGAGTGCGCCTTTCCAAAAGAGCCCCGTCTCGGCGAGTCGTTGCACGCTAAACGTGATGCAATCCGACTCGGTCAGGATCCTACCATGGGATTTCAGCCATCCACCCTCTCCTCGTTCCGCCAGGGTAAGGGGGGATTGCCCCCCCGCCTGGGGGTCTACTTTTTCGGCCTCTTCGGTCCCAATGGCCCTCTCCCGCTCCATTTGACTGAATATGTCCACGATCGTGTACATAACGAACATGACAACACCCAGGTTGCATTTGTCGATCACTTCCAGCATCGGTTGTTGACCCTCTTTTACCGGGTCTGGGCAAACAGCCAACCGACCGTCAGTTTCGATCGCTCGAATCAGGATAGATTCGGTAACTATCTCGGCTCTCTATTTGGTATCGGATCACCCCACCTTCGTAATCGTGATGCGATGCCGGATATGGCAAAACTCCACTATGCCGGGAGATTTACCGACCAGATCCGCAATGCCGAAGGCCTGGAAGCAATTTTACAAGGCTTTTTCCGACTCCCGGTACAAATTGAAGAGTTTGTCGGCACCTGGATCGACCTGCCTGACAACAG
>JASFJX010000020.1:0-14756 GCA_050119385.1 Candidatus Thiodiazotropha sp.
GTGGGCCGCTCGGTAAATTCGGTAACTCTCAGCCGCACCACAAGCGCCATTGGCAAGGCATGCGAGCGTAGGACTAGCCGTCGCTAATTCAAGCGAGCATAACACCGTCAATGGCGCTTGTGGCGCGGCCCAAAGGGAGCCCCGCTACTGGGCCAGTTCTGCGTTGCACTTCTTGGAAAGGGCATGCCATTCCCGGCAGTAAGAAGGACTCGTTATCACGTTGCTTATTCTTGTTTATTACCAGCCTGTATCAGGAGAAGCGACGCACTGCGCCAATACCACCATCCACCGCCAGGATCTGACCGGTGATCCAGGCGGCATCTTCAGATAGCAGAAATTTCACCGCTGATGCAATATCGTTACGCTGACCGATGCGTCCAAGGGGATGACGTGCTGCTGAGTTTTCTCGCTGTCTGTCAGTGCGCGCACCGCGCCGAACAGATTGATCTCAATATCCTTAACGAAGGTACTGAGGTCCGTTCTGTGGAATGGTTGCAGGGATATGGTCCCTGGACAATAAACCATGCATGCCAGGGTGTCCGGCAAGTCTTCAGTGGGAAAGTCAGTGTTGGCCTCCCAACAACTATGGTGGGTTTGTAATGGGTGTTGCGGACTCCGCGATGTGGTCCAGAGCTTATGACCATCTGCGATCAGGGATTCAGCCAGTTTCAGGCCTACACCACTACCGGCACCGACAATGAGTGTGTTTAGCATTTATCTCCCCGAGACCACAAGATTTTTGATAGAGCAGTTACCCTTGGATGACTTGACAATGGCTTGTATGGCTGCCTCAAGTTCCGGATAACGAAACTTAAAACCTGCCTCTTCAAGGCGGTCTGAAACAATACACTGTCCTGATGTCATCACCTCTGCGCCTTCACCATAAGCTAGTTTCAACAGTGTGGCTGGTACACGAAACAGGGTTGGCCGATTCAAAGCCTTGCCTAAGGTACGAGTAAATTCGAGATTGTTCACCGGATTGGGCGCGGCAAGATGATAGAGGCCTTTCAAGTTTGGGTTGTCCAGTACCATCAGGTAGGCATTGATCAAATCGTCGATATGGATCCAGGAAAAGTGCTGTTTACCCGTTGCGATTGGACCACCCAGTCCCAAGCGGAACGGGAGTAGAACCTGTTTCATCAAACCGCCCTGTGGGCCGAGTACCAGGGAAAGGCGAAATACAATGACGCGCATTCCCAGGGTTTCTCCCTCCCAGGCAGCGGATTCCCATTTGAATGTAAGTTCTCCCAGGAAGTCGGTGGCATTCGCTGTATCATTCTCCGTATAACGGCCCAGTGTATCGAAGGCACCCATGCCCGAGGTTGAGATGAAAGTCTTTGGTGACTTGGTAGTCTGCGCGATTGCCGTTTGCAGCATGCGGGTGGTTTCTATACGGCTGGCAACGATTGTATGTTTGTAGGCTTGAGTCCAGCGGCGATTGATCGGAGCGCCTGCCAGATTGATGACTGCATCGCAGCCTTCGATTACTGTGGCCAAATGCCGGGTGCCGCGGTTGAAGTCACGACGTCCAACGGGAACTACAACATGACCTTTGCTCGAAAGCTTACGGGTGAGTTGGGTGCCGATAAAACCGGTCGAGCCGCTGATGGCGATTTTCATATCTGACTCCTCAAGCATATAACCAGCTGACAATTAATGAAGCGGACACCACCACACTCAATCTTGTTCTCAATCGTTTGAACCCACTCATCTCATAGTAGAGAGTACGATCGATGAAGAGCAATGTGATGAAGGCGACTGTGACTAGCGGAAGTCCTTCATAAGGATCGAGGAAGAGACTGCACCAGGCGATGAGTGATGGAATGACTGAGAAGCTCATCAGCGCGGTGCTGCCGTTGTCCAATGCGCGTCCCCAATGGATGGCACCGACGAAGGTGAGGATGATGGCTGCATAGTTGTGAATGGCCTCGGCAACAAGATGTGTGTCATCAAGTAGAATCATCAGTGCCATACCGATGATAAAGGGGACGAGACCCAGGTAGCCAAGCCATTGGGCGCGTTTCAGCAAAAGGACTGATAAATGGTTCATGACAGGCTCACAATAGGCCTTCAATGGCTTCGATCAGTTTCGTGCTCTCGGGCTTGACGAAACTGTTGTAACTCCCTGCAAGTCTTCCGTCGCGGCCGATCAGGTATTTATGAAAGTTCCAGCGGGGTGGGGCGCCGGCAGCCTCTGCCAGTGCACGATAGAAGGGGTCGGCATACTCACCCGTGACCCGCGACTTAGCGTACATAGGGAACTGCACACCATAGGTGAGCCGACAGAATTCCTTGATACTGCCTTCACTGCCCGGTTCCTGATTACCGAAATCGTTGGATGGAAAACCGATAACTACCAGCCCACGCTCCCGGTAACGTGAATAGATCCGCTCCAACCCGTCGTATTGGTCGGTGAAGGCACATCGGCTGGCGGTGTTAACCACCAGCATGACCTTGCCCTGGTAGGTTTCACAGAGGTTGTCTGTTTGATCGCTGTTGAGTTGCCGTTTTGAATAGCTGCTGTTTTCGTTGCAAATCGAACGCGAATCACTCTCTGCATGGCTTGGTGCAGAGACAAGCCAGGAAAAGGATAAAGCTGTTATGGCTATGTAGCCAGGCAATCTTTGGTTTAGGGTTTGCGAATACATAACCAGTAACCTGATGAGTGGCGACAGGCTCCTGCCTTGTCGCCATTTTGACCCTTCACCCCTCGTCTATTCCTTCCGTGACAGGATTGTGAATGATTTCGTGCAGCCGGCTACCGGGGACGACTGAGTGGAGCACATTCGGGTCTTCCTTTTCGATCTGTCGAATCAGTTGATCATAGCGGCGCTCGGTTTCAAGAATCTGTAGTTCGTAAGCTGACATATCTCTCTCCTTTGTGTTGTACAAACTGGGTCGGAATGACCTCAGTGCTTTTAATACTAGACAAAAAAGTCAAAATGTCTAGTACAAAAAATTGAATAATTCAAAATATTCGCTATATTTTGTAATTATGTATAGTACAAAATATGGCGAATCATCATGAGAATAGCGATAATAGGAAGCGGTATCAGTGGTTTATCTGCAGCCTGGTTGTTGCATAGCAAGCATCAGGTAACCCTATACGAAGCAGCCGACTACCTGGGGGGGCATACCCACACTGTAGATGTCACCCTGGACGGCACCAACCATCCGGTGGATACGGGATTTCTTGTTTACAACGATCTGACCTATCCCAATCTAATCAAATTATTCGATCACCTGGGCATACAAACCCATGAGACGGAGATGTCATTCAGCGTCACTGTACCTGAATCCAATCTCGAATGGGCCGGCGCCAATCTGGGGACCCTGTTCGCCCAGCGACGTAATCTCATTCGCCTCAACTACTGGCGGATGCTGCAGGAGATTGTCCATTTCAATAGCCGCTCGCAGCATTTCCTCGCCTGGTCCGAGCAACACCGGGTAACCCTGGGCCGACTGCTGGATGATCAGGGTTATTCCGAGTGGTTTCGCACCTGGTATCTGCTGCCCATGGCGGCGGCTATCTGGTCATCTTCCCCTGCTGAGATACTCGGTTTTCCCGCTGCCACTTTTCTCAGGTTTTGTATCAATCACCGCTTACTGCAGATAAAGGGAAGGCCGCAATGGCGCAGCTTGATTGGTGGTGGAAGACGTTATGTGGAGAAGCTTGCGCAACCGCTGGATATTCGTCTCAACACACCCATCAAAAGCGTGAATCGAAAAGAGGACAGGGTAGAGGTTGAAACAACTCAGGAGCACGCCCTTTATGATGCGGTGATCTTTGCTACCCACGCCCCCGACACCCTGAATATTCTCAAAGATGCGGATAACCGGGAGAAAGCGCTGTTGGGCGCTTTCGACTACCAACCTAACACCGCAGTACTACACACCGACCGTCGTTTTTTACCCACCCGGGAATCCCTCTGGTCGGCGTGGAACTATCTCTCCTTGGGAGAGGCGGATCAGTCGGTCTGTGTCTCCTATCTCCTTAACCGCCTGCAGCGGCTACCTTTCGAGACACCGCTCATGGTTACTCTGAATCCCGATCCTCAACGGATGCCTCGGGACCCGATCGCCATTTACCAATACGACCATCCGATCTTCAATCAATCCGCTATCGATGCACAGGCAAAGCTGAATGGCATACAAGGTCGCAACCGTGTCTGGTTTTGCGGTGCCTGGTGCGGTTACGGATTTCATGAGGACGGTCTCAAATCGGCCCTCAGAATTATCGGCGATTTCAACGTGGAGGCACCATGGAAACCTGTGCTCTGAGTCGAGTGGTTTTTGGCCGGGTGATGCATCGGCGTCACTTGCCGGTTGAAAATCGGTTCATTTATCCAGTGTTTTATATTCTCATCAACCTGGAGCACCAGGAGAGGCTCGGCTCCTGGCTATTCGGTGTCAATCGCTGGCGCCCGCTTGCATTTCACCATAAAGACTATGGAGATGGACGGGATCCGCGTCTCTGGGTGAGAGAACGTTTGGCTGAGTCTGGTATCGATGATTGTAGCGGAGGACTCTGGTTGCAGACCTTTCCAAGGGTCTTCGGCTATCTCTTCAATCCGGTGAGTTTCTGGTACTGCCAGCGCATGGACGGTACGGTCGGTGCCATTGTCGCGGAGGTCAACAACACCTTTGGTGAGCGCCACTGCTATGTGTTGCAGCCCCATGAGGATGGATCGCTCAAAGAGATTGAATCTGAAAAACGGCTCTATGTTTCCCCTTTTTATCCAGTCAGCGGCGGCTACAAGTTCCACTTCAATATCGATTGCGATGCGCCCAGGGTGCAGATCGATTACTACGACCAGGGACAGCTGCAGCTCAATACCGCCATCTGGGGCAGATCAAGACCACTGACCAACAGAACCCTTTTAACCGCTCTCTTGAAACAGCCACTGCTGACCTTGGGTGTCATGTTCCGCATCCATTGGCAGGCCCTGCGCTTGTGGCTCAAGGGGGTGTCATTAACTACCCGAACACCATCATCGATGGAGGAGACCGCGAAGTGAATAGTTTGACCACTGTCCTCGATCCCCAGGCGCTACCCTGGCAGATCAGACCTCTTATCGCTGTGTTGAGCAAAATCCGCGAAGGCACACTGACACTGACGACACCGGAGGGCTACCAACTACGCTTTGGTGACGGTAGTGCACCCCATGCCGATGTCCAGTTCAAGAAATGGTCAGCGCTGAAACGAATCTTTCGTGGTGGCGATGTGGGCCTGGCCGAGTGTTATCGGGATAGCGAGGTAAGCTGCAGTGATCTAACCATGTTGCTACGGCTTGCGTTGCGTAACCGGTCAGCTTTGGATGAGGCTTTTCAGCGTAATCGGCTTTTGAACATCTTCTATCGCATGCGTCATCTGTTACGCCCCAACAGTCGGCGGGGAAGCTCGCGTAATATCGAGGCCCACTACGACTTGGGTAACGATTTCTATCGGCTCTGGCTGGATGATTCCATGACCTATTCGAGTGCCCGTTTTCGCGATGGCTTGGGTGGTGATTTGACCAAGGCCCAGGGGCACAAATACCAGCGCATGATGGAGATGGCAGGTGCCAAGCCCGGTGACCGCATATTGGAGATCGGTTGTGGTTGGGGGGGGTTCGCCGAATATGCGGCCGGAGCGGGTAATGAAATCGATGGTGTTACCCTTTCGCCCAGCCAACTTGATTACGCCCGTAATCGTATTCTCGAGGCGGGACTGCAAAAGCAGGTGAGTCTATTGCTCAAGGATTATCGTGTGTTGAGTGGGAAATACGATCACATCGTTTCAATCGAGATGTTTGAAGCGGTAGGGGAGGCTTATTGGGAGCGCTATTTCGCTAAACTGAATCAACTTCTTAACATGGGTGGCAGGGCTGCGATTCAGACTATCGTCATTCGTGACGACCTGTTCGAGCATTATCGTCGCCGCAGTGACTTTATCCAGCAGTATATTTTTCCGGGCGGCATGCTGCCATCTCCCGCACGCCTGAGTGATCTTGCACGTAATCACGGTTTTGAAATCGAAGCGACAGAGGCTTTCGCTGATGACTATGCAGAGACCTTGCGTCGCTGGCGAAGAAAGTTTCTTGCCAATCGGGATCAAGTCCTCGCATCGGGTTTCGATATGGGTTTTATACGCCTATGGGAGTTTTATCTCGCCTATTGCGAAACTGGCTTCGATGAGGGAAGGATCGATGTTATCCAATGCGCCCTGGTGAAGGTAAGGGAAGCATGAAGCCCTTACCCAATACCTTGGGTCTGTTCCTGCTGCTCTGCCTGGTAACCGTGAATGGGAATGCCAGGGTAAGCCCGCTGGATGACTACCCTTCGTTTCAGGCAGTGGGGAGCGGCGAACTTACCTGGTGGGGTATCAGGGTCTACCAGGCGACCCTTTATGCACCACTTGGGCAATATGGTCCGAATCAGCCCCATGCCCTGGAGATCGTTTATGACATGGCTATCAGTCGAGAGCAGCTGGCGAAGACCTCCCTCAAAGAGATTGAAAAGATGCTCGGTCGTCGATTAGCGGATAGAGAGGGAATACTGGATCAATTTGAAATGGTCTTCTGCGATGTATCTGATGGCGACACAATAGTAGGTGTTCATTTACCCGGTGAGGGTGCTCGTTTTTATACACAGACTGATTATTTGGGCCGTATCGACGATCCTGAACTGGCGGCTGCATTTTTCGACATCTGGCTGAGTCCGGACACCAGTAAGCCTGAGTTGCGTTCTACACTTTTAGGGGAAGCCCGATGACCGCGATGCAACGGCTCGCCTATGGCCTGTTGGGTGCGCCTTTGGCGATGGCGGCTCTACCTGTCTATATCCATACGCCCAAGCTCTATGGTGACGAACTGGGTCTGGGTTTGGCATTGACCGGGGCTATTCTGCTAGCATCGCGGGCCTTGGATACACTGCAGGATCCCTGGTTGGGCAGGTTGGCCGATTTGATGCAGCGGCAACCCAGAGGCTGGGTGCTGCTGGCAGCCGTGGCAGCGGCTATCCTGGTGCTTGCCTATGGGGCGCTCTTTAATCCACCGGAAATGCTGCGGTGGCAGCTTGCCCTCTGGTTCGGTGCTGCATTGGTTCTGGTCTATACCGCTCACAGTACCCTCAATATCACTTATCTTGCCTGGGGGGCCAACGCAAGTCATGACAGCCATGAGCGTACCCGGTTGGTGGCCTTTCGCGAGGCCTTCGGACTGCTCGGGGTGATCCTTGCCAGCCTCTTACCCATGCTCTTCTCATACTGGTTTCAAGGGGTCACCCGCTGGTTGCCCTACAGTCTGGTGTTCGCCCTGTTTTTGTTGCTGGCGGTCTGGTTATTGCTGCGCCAGTTTCCGCTGCCAATAAGTCACCCATCGAACAGCAAGAGTCTGTTACGTCCACTGCAGCAGGCGCCATTTCGTCGTTTGGCGACACTGTTTCTACTCAACGGTCTTGCGGTTGCGATCGCCGCTACGCTTGCGCTCTTCTATATTGCCGATGTGCTCAAGTTGGAAGCCTATAGCGGTCTCTTTCTCGCCACCTATTTTGTCAGTGGCGCCTTTTCGCTGCCCATATGGCTGAGACTCTCCCGCCGCTTTGGTAAGAGTCTTACATGGGCTATCGGTACACTGGTTGCTGTGGTCGGCTTCATCTGGGCGATACAGCTGGGTGCGAATGACCTTATGCCCTATCTGCTCATCTGTCTGATGTCCGGTGCAGCCCTTGGCGCCGATCTCGCTCTGCCGGCGGCTATTGCTGCCGATATCATCCCACAGGAGGATCGCGGCAGTACCGGGAGCTACTTTGGTATCTGGAGTCTGATCAATAAGGGTGTATTGGCGTTGGCGGCTGGATTGGGATTGCCCCTGCTTGCAGGATTGGGGTATCAGCCGGGTGGCGATAGTGGTTTGGGCGCTCTTGCCATCATCTATGCTGGTATTCCCTGTTTGATCAAACTTCTATCCGCCGCACTGTTGATTCGCTGGCGCAGATCCCTGGAGGTTCATTATGTTATTTAAACCAATGGTGCTTTTGACCGTGGTAGCCTTGACTGGCTGTGCCGGGGTGGATGTCTCCACCTATCGAAATGAGCGCCCGGTATTGAAACTCGAAGAGTATTTCAATGGCACTATAGACGGTTGGGGCATGTTCCAGAAAAGGGATGGTACCGTGGTTAAACGCTTCAAGGTCGTTGTTGAGGCTAGTTGGAAAGGCGATCAGGGGGTGTTGGATGAACAATTCACCTATAGCGACGGCACTAAACAGCAACGTATCTGGCGCTTGACCAGGACCGGCGATGATGAGTACACAGGTACGGCGGATGATGTGGTAGGTAGTGCCCGGGGTCGTGTTTCGGGCAATGCACTACAGTGGGCCTACATTCTTAGGCTGCCGCTGGGTGAGGAGGTATATGAAGTGAATTTCGATGACTGGATGTATCTGCAAGAGGAGGGTGTTCTGCTTAATCGTTCCGTGATGAAAAAGTTCGGATTTCACCTGGGTGAAGTCCTGCTTTTTTTCAAGAGGCGCGATTCATGAGCCTGAATCCACAGATAACCGACTGGCACGACAAAAGGGTCTGGGTCATTGGGGCGAGCAGTGGAATTGGTGCTGCCTTAACGACCCTTTTAATACATAAAGGTGCAAGTTTAGCCATCAGTGCTAGAAGCCAAGCAGGTCTGAAAGAGATTGCAAAAGAAGACACGATTATTGTGCCGCTCGATGTTACAAATGCGGATTCGCTGAAACGGGTAGGGGATGAACTGCTGACCCAATGGGGTGGGATAGACATGGTCATCTATTGTGCGGGTACCTATACGCCTATGCGAAGCTGGGCATTTGAATTACCCTTGGCTCGACAGAGTCTCGAGACCAACCTGCAGGGTGCCTATAACCTGTTGGATGCCATTCTGCCCTACTATCTCAAACAGGCAAAGGGTAATCTCTGTATCCTGGCAAGCGTTGCAGGTTATACCGGTTTGCCCAAGGCGCTCGCTTATGGGCCAAGCAAAGCGGCCTTGATCAATCTGGCTCAGATTCTTTATACCGACCTTTCCCCAAAAGGCATTGGCGTCTATCTGGTCAATCCCGGTTTTGTGGATACCCGTCTGACCGAGCAGAATGACTTTGATATGCCGGCCCTGATAAGTGCAGAGCAAGCCGCTGTAGAGATTCTCAAAGGTATCGGGCGAGGGCGATTCGAAATTCATTTCCCCAAGCGTTTCACTTACTGGATGAAGCTTCTGAGTCGTCTACCTGATCGTCTCAGATTTCTATTGTTGAAAAAGGCGGTGGGATTATGAAGATCGATATGCTGGTAGATTGGTACCAGAGGCTCTCGCCCTCGTCTTTGTGCGATATCGGTGAGATCTATCATGAAAAGGCAAGCTTTCAGGACCCGTTTAACAGCGTGCAAGGCCAGGGGCAAATCGCTGCAATTTTTCAACATATGTTCGATACCACGGAGAATCCGGCCTTTGTTGTGGATCAGGTCCAGGTCGACGGCGATGTTGCCTGGGTCAGCTGGGTATTTAACTGTGGCCTGCGGGGTAAAAAGATCTCAATCGAGGGGGTATCACAATTAATGTTTTCAAAAGATGGACGGGTTATCCGCCATCGAGACTACTGGGATGCCACGGATCTTTACCAACAACTGCCGTTGCTCGGTACAATGCTCCACATGTTGAAGCGAAGATTTAAGGTTCCGGCCGAATATCCTGTACCAGGAAAGTTATCTCATGAACGGTAATTACACTATCAGCGATGTCTCCCGTATATCGGGTATTCCGAAGGATTTGTTGCGGATGTGGGAAAGACGCTACAACTATCCCAAGCCTACACGGGATGACAACGGTGATCGCATCTATAGTGATGACGAGTTGAGGAAGCTCCTGGCTATCAGGCAGCTGTTGGATCAGGGTATGAGGCCAGGCAAGTTGATGGCCCTGGATTTCGCCGAGTTGACTGAGTTGTTAAGGCAATCGAGCGTCGAATTCGATTTCGATCGTCTGGTCGATCTTCTCAAGGCAGGCAATGTCACCGACCTGCGCGATTGGTTGCATCAGCAGCTGCAGACCCTGGGGTTACGGGCCTTTGTGCACAGGGTAATAGTCCCTGCCAATCAGAAAGTGGGCGAAGCCTGGAGTGAAGGCGCTCTGGCTGTGTACCAAGAGCATCTCTATACTGAAGTGATCAAAAACCTGGTGCGCCAATCCTTTGCGGATATTCACCATGCTGGCAGCAGGCCTCGGGTAATGTTGACTACGGTTCCCGGTGAAATGCACAGTCTTGGCTTGCTGATGGTGGAGGCCTTGTTGAGATTAGGTGGCGCAGAGGCCATTTCGTTTGGCATTGAAATGCCATTCCGAGATATCAGGGAAGCCGCCCAGCGTCATCGGGTAGATGTGATCGGTCTCTCCTTCAGTGCTAATTTCAAACTTGATGATGCCATTGTCATGTTGAGCGGTTTACGTCAAATGATCGACTCAAAAATCGAAATCTGGGTCGGGGGTGCAGCTTTTAAAAGCTGTGACGAGCTTCCCGCTGGGGTTGATCTGCTCGACGGTCTACATAGTGTGGAGCAGGCGTTGGTGCGTTGGAACAGTCGTATGAATGTTTCCGTTATCTGAGCCATAGGAGACTATGCGGCACAGCGCGCGGCTGAATTACGACTAAAGCCAGCTATTGCCACCTTTTTTGCAGTTATGCGATTGCAAGCTTACCAACGCTAAAAGCCAGATGATTGATGTGAGTGGAGCAGTATTGATGTTAAACTTGTTTTTTTAAGTAAAAAGAGATCATGGGATGATACGAGTCTTAATTATTCCTCTGCTCTTATCAATTGTTGTCAGTGCGTGCTCTAAAAGCAATTCTGATCTTAGTCGCGATTATAGAGCAGAAGTTTTAAATGCTAACTGGATGGACGGAGAGTATTTATCGAAACCTGGTGTTTTTGTTCTAGCAGGCGGACAGGGTTCGATTGCCTATTCTGATAATGGTCTTGATTGGAATTATAGTCGTACGCCAAGCACCTACACGCTGCATGACATAGCCGCAAATCATACTCAAACAGTCTTGATCGCTGTGGGCGAAGGCGGTACTGTCTTACGCTCGACCGATTATGGGAAAGAGTGGTATCAAACAGATATAACGCTTCCATCTCAATTGGACTTCTCTGTCACGAAATTGAATACAGTGGTTTATTCGCATAAGGATAACGTATGGCTTGCAGCCGGTACGCAAAATGCGATCTTACGATCCTCTGATAATGGTTTGACCTGGAAGCTTGTATCGTACAACACAAGGAATGATCAGTTAGAGATTCTGGAATTGTTTGTTGAAAAAGTGAGTGGTGATATTTTCTTCGCTGCGCAACATGCTACGACTGGGTATACGCGAGATGGGGGGCTGACCTGGCAGATCAGCAAACACGACCTGGAAGTGGCTGGATCCTACATTCCACATATCGTTGGTTTTCATCAATTTGATAACACCCTTATCGCTGCTGCAGACAGTGGACGCCTGTTGATCTCGAAGGATACAGGTCACAGTTGGGAGAAGGCCGCACTGCCTACTGCCGGTTATATTACTGACAGCGCCTACGACCCCAAGCATGATACCATTGCATTAACTACGCAAATGGGTGAGATTCTAGTATCGCAAGACAGGGGCGAGAGTTGGAATTTAATTTCATTTGATGTAAAGAATTGGCCGAGCCGCGATATACCTTTGCTGTCCAATATCGTTTATGACAAAAAAAGCCAGTCATATCTAGCAGTAGGCAACTCCGGTATTATCGCTAGATCCGACGACGGCGGAAAATCGTGGTTTGCGGATATCTTTAAACCGTTGTTTAATTTTAGCATAAAGTCATTGCTGCATGATGCTGAATATGAAAAGTTCGTCATAGCCGGGTTTGGTGGTTCTATAGCCACTGCGGACTCCTTGGGTAATATTGCCAACCCCCTTGACAAATGGATAACGGCGAGGCGAGGCATTGACCAATACATTAGAAAAGTACTTCATTTGCCAGGCAGCAGCACATTCATCGCTGTCGGACAACTTGGCGGCGTATGGCGCTCAGTAGATGATGGTCGGTCATGGAGGTTGATCAATATAGATTATCCCCATCAAAATCAGCCTCCCCACTTACGGGATATTGTACAGGATCCCCATACCCTGGATCTGATTTCAGCAGGTCCAGCCGGTAGTATTATACACTCATCAGACGGCGGGGTGAGTTGGAGTGCGGTTTTTCAGGGTGAAATACAAAAGGGTGAGGCTTTTACTCAGCTTCTTTATGATGAAAAAAACAATAATTACTATGCTTGTGAGGTGTTGTATCGTTCTGTCTATCAATCATCAGACAGAGGATTGAGTTGGGATAAAATCGCCACAATTGATAGTGGTGGACGAAACTTATGGCATGGGTTTATATCGAATGAGCAAAGTCTATTTTTACTGTTAGGTGAAAAAGGGGCTATCGCCATAAGCAGAGATGGTGGTTATAGCTGGAAGATGGCGAAAACCGATACATCATATGATCTTTATGGCGCATTTTTTGATTCAGAAGAAAATATAGCGCTGGCGATTGGCGAAAATGGTGTCATTTTGCGTTCTAAGGATGGGAACGATTGGCAATCTATTGAATCTTCAGTCACATCGTCCTTGCGGCGTATCATTAAAGAACCGAATAGTGGTGCGTTAATTGCGTTTGGTCAGAATGGTACAGTCATTCGATCAATTGACGGTGGGCAAAAATGGTCAAAGACAAAGACGCCGGATTATTCCGGAGAGTTGCGAGCAGCCATTATTGATGATCGAACAGACAGTCTGATTATTGTTGGCCAAGATGGAGGTGTTTTACGTTCATCAGATGGCGGTGTAGGCTGGAAATTAATAGACAGCCACACAACGAAGCATTTTCGTAATGCAGCTATTAACCCTGAGACAGGCACAATCATCAGTGTAGGGCAGGGTATTGTCAGGCTTTCAGAAGATACTAATTAGTATCCATTCAGAAATAACGCATGTTTTGTGTCTAATGGTGCCTGGCAAGATCTATTGGATTTCTGTGTGGATGCTAATTAATAATGCCTCGCCGATCGATTTTTGCACGTAGTTTGTCAATCATTTCTGTAAATTCAGTGTTGGTATAATTTTCAAGCAAGGTGTACTGATCCATCGGAAAACTGTCGTGATCAAGCAGAGTATGCGCTTCCATCAGAAATCCATGCTTGTAGCGCATGGCGGCCATCTCAATTTGTTTTAATAGGCTGTCTCTCTGCTCCTTGGTCAAGGGGTAATCTGCTTCAATGTCCAGGGTGCTTATGGTGTTATCGAAAATCGCTTTGTGTCTAAGGCGCGCAAACAGAACAGACTCTTGTTGTTCGACGTCAAGGGGGAAAAGGCCGCTTACTCCGAGAGAATACTGATTAAATTGCTTCTGCTCAATATCTGAGTTTTTAAGCAAGACATAGCGGTCTAGATTTTCTGAATCAAGTAATTGCTCAATTTGTATGTCAATGTCAGCTAGCTGTTCCTCCATTTTCCAGATATCTTCCTGTGTGATCCCTGATTCCGGAAAATACTCCTTGCCATCTCTTATTTTCAGTGCTAGTTTTTCACGTTTCTCTAATAGTGTTCTTAATTGATGAAAATCTTCCGAATCGAGATTTAAATATTTTAAAAGAAAATAATATTTTTTTGTTATAATTTCATCGATGGTTTCACTATATTCTCCAAGTGTCTCTCTGAATTTGTTATTCGTATTTAAATGTTCAGTGAGCGTGTCGGAAACATCTTGACTAGACGCGGTATTTGCTTGCGTCAATACGCGATGGTCAATTTCTTGTTGAATGCTTTCTAAATCGCTTTCGTAACGCTCCACGATCTCCTGTATATGTGAAACACATATTTCTTTTTTATCTAACAGGTTCGATTCGAGTTCATGTGTTTTATAAATCATGTAAACTAGATTAGAAAACAATATGGCAATAGTCGATATTGCGATTGTTTTATTTATGGCAATCATGCTTATAGTCTTCTATCTTTTAAATACTCATAGCGCTGATAATCAACTTGATCAATCAGTATATCTTTAATGCTTTCTTCAATGCTTGTAAGTTTTGAAGCGAAATTGGCTCTTTCCTCATCATTGGTCTCGGCAAGTGACTGAAATGTCACCGAATTGAGTTTCTCACGTTCTATTAGAAAATTAATCAGCTCTTTTTTGTCATTTTCTGGAAGCTTGGCGGTGTGGAGTAGAAATTCATACTTATGACTAACAGCCCCTAGCAAGTGGCCATAAGAAACTATGTCATCTAGATTGCTCTTGATCTGTGTTTTATTAATATCAACTGCATCGTATTGAACATCCAGTTGCAATGAAAGTTTATTGATTTGCTTTAGATATTGTTGCTCGGTTGCTGCAAGTTCCCGCGCGCATTCATTATCAGCTTTATCGATTTCTTTTAATAACAGGTGTTTTTGTAGGTAGATGTAAATATTGGCACTAAGGATCAAAGAGAATAACGTGATCACAACTATATTGAATTTCATAAAATCTATCCCGATTCTCTGTTGGCCAAGTAGCGAAGTATACTGTTACCTTATCAAAAGATAATCATTTAGTTAACTAGTGCCCATCCAGAAATGAGGGGTTCTTTTCTACCCTTCGGCGCCAGACGGTTATCTTTCTCCGACGCCCCAACAGCACATCCCTGTGCTGACGGGGCTTACGCGGCATCCATGCCGCTTCTACGAAAGACAAC
>JASFJX010000021.1:0-14520 GCA_050119385.1 Candidatus Thiodiazotropha sp.
CCGAGCTCTCCGGCGGCATGGCGCGCCGGGTGGCACTTGCCCGGGCTATCGCCCTCGATCCGATGATGGTGATGTACGATGAACCCTTTACCGGGCAGGATCCGATCTCCATGGGGGTTCTGGCGCAACTGGTACGGCACCTCAACGATGCGGCACGGCTCACCAGTATTCTGGTCTCACACGATGTGGAAGAGACTGCCGGAATATCCGATATGATCTATGTTCTTTCCGGGGGCAAGGTGATCGAATCCGGCACCCCCCAGGCCCTGGGCGTCTCCCAATCGCCCGCGGTTAAACAGTTCATGGGCGGGTTGCCCGACGGTCCGGTCCATTTTCACTATGCGGCACCGGCCCTGAATGAGGATCTGCTGAGTATGCGGGGGGCGAAATAGTGCTCGATGCTCTAGCTCGTTTTGGTCGCCTTGGACTGGTGGTGTTGGAACGTCTTGGGCGTGGCCATCTGTTACTGCTTCAGATTCTAGCTGGACTCACCAGCTTGTTGCCCCGTTTGGGGCTGTTGATTTCTCAGATCCATAGCATTGGTGTGCGGACTACCACGATCATCGTCGTTTCCGGTCTATTTGTCGGTATGGTGCTTGGTTTGCAGGGTTATTATGTGCTTTCGCAGTTTGCCGCCGAAGAGAGTCTTGGGGTAATGGTTGCAGCCTCACTGGTGCGGGAGCTTGGCCCGGTGGTTACCGCTCTGCTGTTTGCCGGACGTGCGGGTTCGGCCCTCACAGCGGAGATTGGTCTAATGAAGGCTACTGAGCAGCTCTCCGGCCTTGAGATGATGGCGGTCGATCCCATTCGACGTATTTTGTCGCCACGCTTTTACGCCGGATTCATCTCGATGCCGCTGCTTGCCGCACTGTTTAGTGCTATTGGTATCATTGGCGGCTTCTTTGTCAGTGTGGGTTTGCTGGGGGTCGACGAGGGTGCATTCTGGAGCCAGATGCAGGCCAAGATCGACTGGAACGAGGATATCATCAACGGGGTGATCAAGAGTCTGGTGTTCGGCTTCGTCTGCACTTGGATCGCCCTCTTTCAGGGGTATGACACCATCCCCACTTCAGCCGGTGTCAGTCAGTCGACCACCCGTACCGTGGTCCATTCCGCCTTAGCGGTACTGGTGCTGGATTTCGTCCTAACGGCACTGATGTTCGGAGAATAGTCATGAATACAAGAGGATTAGAAATAACTGTTGGCGCCTTTATGGCGGCAGGACTGGTTGCGTTGTTCTTTCTCGCCATGCAGGTGAGCAATCTCGCCAGCATAACCGCCAGTGAAGGTTATGAAGTAAAGGCCCGATTCGATAATATCGGCGGACTCAAGGTGAGGTCTCCGGTCTCCATGGCTGGGGTGCGTATCGGGCGAGTGGTCGACATCAGTTATGACCAGGAGAATTTCGAGGCGGTAGTGACTATGTCCATCGATCCGGCGTATAGTCAGATTCCGGACGACAGTATTGCCAAGATCTACACCTCCGGGCTGCTGGGCGAGCAATTTATCGGATTGGATCCTGGGGGTAGTCTGGATAACCTGAAGGGAGGTAGTGAGTTGATGATGACTCAATCCGCCTTGGTATTGGAGGAGATTATCGGTCAGTTTCTATTCAGCAAGGCGGAAGAGAACGCCGTCAAGGATGAGCTATAGCCTATGACCATCAATAAGGTTGAGCGCGATGGTACGTTCAGTTTTCATGTTGAGGGAGATATGACATTTTCCAATGTCAAAGATCTATTGCAGCGCTCAGATGAGCTCTTTTCCACGCTGCAGGAGTTGGAAGTCGATCTCTCCCGGGTCGACCACGCCGATAGCGCGGGATTGGCGCTGGTGCTGGAGTGGATGGCCCGGGCAGCCGAGCGAAATGCCAGGATCGTATTCACCGGTGTACCGGAGTCGATGGTCTCGATTGCTCGTTTGTGTCAGGTTGAGTCGCTGCTGGAAGGGTACACCTGACCCCTGATAAAGAGAAAAGTGGAATAGATGCTGATTTATTATATAATTAGGCCTTGAAATCTGATCGGTTTTGGGATTCAATAGCCAGTCCTATCCAGATGCCCCCCTCGATTTGTCTTAATGCTTGTCTCACGGTGCCGTTCTGGATTCATGATGAGATTAAAAAGGCGGGATAACCCCGCCCAGCAATCCCCGATCATTCAGTTGGAGATCCTCAATCTATGAGTGAGCAGATTGTTCATGTAACAGACGATTCTTTTGAATCAGAAGTGCTTCAGTCGACGCAGCCGGTGCTGATCGATTACTGGGCAGAATGGTGTGGTCCGTGCAAAATGATTGCACCGGTACTTGATGATATTGCCAGTGAATATGGCGGCAAATTGAAAGTGGTTAAATTGAATATTGACGAGAATCCCAATACGCCACCCCGCTATGGCATCCGCGGAATTCCAACGTTGATGCTATTCAAAGATGGTGAAGTTGAGGCAACGAAAGTGGGCGCTGTCTCCAAATCACAACTCGTGGCATTTATCGATAGTAACCTTTAATAGAGTATCAGGCGCCGGATGTGCCGACGTTATTTGCCAAGTTCTCTGTAGACTAGCTGGTATCGTCTACTAGCGCCTGATTAGAGAATCAACCAATAACCCCAAACTCCCCTGTGTGGTAAATCTCTCCTTTGAACGGATTTCCCAGAAACAACAACCCCTGAAATATTATGAATCTGACTGAACTCAAGAAAAAACCTGTTTCCGACCTGGCTCAACTCGCGACTGAAATGAAAATCGAGGGTATGGCCCGGACCCGCAAACAGGATCTGATATTTGCGATTCTCAAGGCCCACGCAAAAAAGG
Source organism: Candidatus Thiodiazotropha sp. (assembly GCA_050119385.1). Classification (GTDB taxonomy): domain Bacteria; phylum Pseudomonadota; class Gammaproteobacteria; order Chromatiales; family Chromatiaceae; genus Thiodiazotropha. Next base: position 2,814 of record JASFJX010000021.1, read on the forward strand.
GAGAAAGCATTTTTGGCGATGGGGTATTGGAGATCTTGCAGGATGGTTTCGGATTTCTTCGTTCAGCAGACAGCTCCTACCTGGCAGGGCCTGATGACATCTATGTCTCTCCGAGTCAGATTCGGCGCTTCAGTCTGCGCACGGGTGACACCATCTCAGGTAAGATACGCCCACCCAAAGATGGCGAACGATATTTCGCCTTGCTTAAGGTTGATGAGATCAACTACGACAAACCTGAAAATGCCAAGAGCAAGATTCTATTCGAAAACTTCACCCCCTTGTTCGCCAATCAGCGTTTTCACCTGGAGATAGGCAACGGTAGTACAGAGGACATTACCGCACGTACCATCGATCTCTGTGCGCCGATCGGTAAGGGGCAGCGTGGTCTGATCGTCTCGCCGCCGAAAGCGGGTAAAACCATGATGTTGCAGAACATCGCCCAATCGATAACTCACAACCATCCCGAATGCTATGTCATGGTATTGCTTATTGACGAACGTCCGGAAGAGGTTACCGAAATGGCCCGTTCAGTCAGGGGTGAGGTGATATCCAGTACCTTCGACGAGCCAGCTACCAGGCACGTACAAGTGGCTGAAATGGTCATCGAAAAGGCCAAACGACTGGTGGAGCATAAACATGATGTGGTAATCCTGTTGGATTCGATCACCCGTCTCGCACGCGCCTATAACACAGTGGTGCCCTCGTCCGGCAAGGTCCTGACCGGTGGTGTGGACGCCAATGCACTACATCGGCCGAAGCGCTTCTTCGGGGCGGCGCGCAATGTGGAAGAGGGAGGCTCCCTGACGATCCTTGCCACCGCCCTGGTGGATACCGGCTCCCGCATGGATGATGTGATCTATGAAGAGTTCAAGGGAACAGGCAACATGGAGGTCCACCTGGATCGGCGTATTGCCGAGAAACGCATCTTCCCGGCCATCAATATCAACCGTTCCGGCACCCGTCGTGAGGAGTTGCTGATGAAGCCGGATGAGTTGCAGAAGATGTGGATTCTGAGAAAGATTCTCCATCCCATGGATGAACTGGCCGCAATGGAGTTTCTCTACGATAAGTTGAAGGTCAGTAAGACCAATGACGAATTCTTCGATGCGATGAAGGGTTAGCCCATTCGGCTATCCGCTTTCGAATCTACCCTGCAGTACCCGGTTTCATATGATTCGCCCCCAGTTCTGAGTATGGGCTGCGTTCCTACTGCATGGTTCATTGACCCGCATGTTTTTCCGGTAACGCGATGATCCTGTCGGGATCGCTGTTCAGCCGCGTCGGTTACACGTTGTACTTTGCTAATATTTCAGAAATAACACGCAAAAATCCTTGAGTTAGTTTCTTTTTAAAGCGACTGGATGAAATATTCGGATTAAGGTAGTTGATTTTCTAAGCGACCGGGTGAAATACTCGGGTTAAAGCAATCAACCTCTTATGCAAAGATGAAAGCTATGATACTGGCCGCCGGCCGTGGTGAACGGATGCGGCCCTTGACTGATAAGCAGCCCAAACCACTCCTTCAAGTCGCCGGCAAGCCCTTGATCGTTCACCATATTGAAAGGCTTGCCGATGCAGGCTACCGCCAACTGGTGATCAATCATGCTCACTTGGGGGAGATGATCGAGGTTGAGCTGGGTGACGGCGCAGCCTGGGGGGTTGAGATATCTTACTCACCGGAGATCCAGGCATTGGAGACAGGAGGGGGGATTTACCGCGCGCTGCCCTTGTTGGGGGAGGATCCCTTCTTGGTGGTCAATGGGGACATCTGGTGTGATTTCGATTTTTCGCGTTTGGCCTTGAAAAAGGCTGACCTGGCCCATCTGGTACTGGTGCCCAATCCTGATCATCATAGGCAGGGTGATTTTCAACTGACACAAGGCCGTGTGAATCAGGGAGCAGGGGACCGCCTGACCTTTAGTGGAATTGGTGTCTATCATCCCCGTCTGTTTACATCTTGCAAACCTGAGGCATTCCCGTTGGCGCCGCTGCTGAGAGAGGCCATGGAGAAGGGGTTGGTATCGGGAGAGTGTTTCAGTGGCCTGTGGATGGACATCGGTACGCCTCAGCGGCTAATCGAGTTGCAGCGCTTGATCGAAAAGGATAATCCCAGCACCATTGTTGACCCGGCGCCTTCTTAACCTGGTGATCAGGCAGGTTAGTTTCAGCTGTTGTAGCACTCCGGCAGTAAGTTTTGATAACGTAGTCTGTAGACTGGTACGCGGCGGCCTGTCTTTATATTCATCATTATTTTTTGGGCTTCAAGCATGCCCTGAAGCCAAGCTATCTGGTCACCGTCTAAATAATTGGCGTCGTGATAGTGATGATCGCATGCGTAAGGTTGTTGTCCATCAGAGGCGATTTGCTTCAACGGAGAAACCATGGGACAGGAAATAGATTCGAGAGAATTCTCTGCGCACGATTTTGCCGAGTTTCAACGCCGTCTCAAGCAAGAGACAAGGCTGCTTGCTGAGTGGTTCGATGCGGGCATATTCGCTTCCGATGGATCTGTCGGGGGATTTGAACTCGAGGCCTGTCTGCTCGATCAGAAGGCGGGCCCGGCGCCACTCAATCAACCCTTGTTGGAAAAGCTGGATGAGCCGCTGGTAGTCCCTGAACTGGCGACCTTCAATGTCGAAATAAACAGCACTGCCAGACAGCTGCAGGGAGATGTGTTTGAAAGGATGGCTGAAGAGTTACAGCGGGTTTGGGATAAGTGCAACTATCTGGCGCAACCGCTAGGTGTCAGAATGGCCATGGTTGGGATTATGCCAAGTCTTCAGCAGCAGGCACTTGCTCTGCGCAACATGTCTCCGCTGAATCGCTATCGGGCCCTGAATGAGCAAATATTCAAGCTGCGCCACCACAAACCCTTGTCGATACATATTGAGGGCAGGGAGCTCCTCGACCTGCAACACCATGATGTCATGCTCGAGTCGGCTGCAACATCCTTTCAGATCCATTTGCAGGTGGATGAAAAGCATGCTGCAAAGTTTTACAACCTGTCGAAAATCGCCTCAGCACCAATGGTGGCGGTGAGCGCCAACTCCCCCTATCTGTTTGGTTACGATCTTTGGGACGAAACACGCATCCCCCTGTTTGAGCAATCCATTGCCGTGGGGGCATCTGATCTGAGTAAAAGAGTCAGTTTCGGTATCCGCTATGTGTATGAGTCGATAATGGAGAATTTCGAGGCCAATCTGCAGCGCTACCCAGTACTGCTGCCGTTGTTGATGGATGAACCGGCAGAAAAACTGGCCCATCTGCGACTGCATAACGGCACCATCTGGCGTTGGAATCGCCCGTTGATCGGTTTTGATGACAGTGGTAAGCCCCATTTGCGGATTGAGCATCGAGTGGTACCAGCCGGTCCCAGCGTCAGCGACTCCATTGCCAACGCCGCTTTCTTTTTCGGCCTGCTGACCGGCTTGGCGGATCGCTACGAAGCGCCACAAGAGGAGATGGGATTCATCCGTGCGCGGAGCAACTTCTACAATGCGGCGCGAGAGGGCCTGTTTGCAGAGTTTTTCTGGTTCAGTTGGAAGACCTGCCGTGCCGATCAGTTGATCAGGGAGCAATTGCTGGGGATTGCCAGAGCGGGATTAAGTAACCTGGGAATCGAGCCGGCCTCCATTGATTACTGGTTGGGGATTATTGAGCGGCGGGTGGTTCTAGGCATCAATGGCGCAATTTGGCAGCGGCAATGGGTGGCACGTCATGGGGCAGATTTCAAAGCCTTGATGGAGGCCTATCTCGCACAGCAGGAGAGTGGCAAGCCGGTACATGAGTGGTCGCTCGATTAGAGTGATCAGCTGGCACGAACCAGTGTTAGAAATGCGGGGTACACTCATCGATTCGGGTAAACTATAGGTATGCTGCAGGAATTCGATTATCTACCAGAAAAACTGTTGGCGCTGGAGGCAAATCAGCTCGCCGATCACCTTGGCGGGCCCACCCTGATCCACCTGCCCGGGAGGAGAACTCAGCCCTTATTCGTCTCGGTGCTGATGCATGGTAACGAGACAGTCGGGTGGGAGGCCATCAGAGCTCTACTGGCCCAGTATCAGGGCGGGCAGGATTTGCCCCGGGCCTTAAGTCTGTTTATTGGTAATGTGGAGGCGGCGGCCCAGGGTTTGCGCATGTTGCCCGGACAGCCCGACTACAACCGGATCTGGTGTGGCAGCGAGGTGACTGAGACGCCTGAGCATCGCATCATGGCCCAGGTCTTTGAGCGCATGCGTGAACGCAGGCCCTTTGCCAGTGTCGATGTGCATAACAACACCGGCCTCAATCCCCACTACGCCTGCATCAATCACCTGGATACCCCGTTTTTTCATCTGGCCTTGCTGTTTTCCCGCACCGTTGTCTACTTCTTACGCCCAAGGGGGGTGCAATCGATGGCCTTTGCCGATCTCTGTCCTTCAGTGACGCTAGAGTGTGGCAAGGTCGGTAGTGCCCATGGTGTCGAGCATGCACGGGACTACCTCGAGGCCTGCCTGCATCTGGCGGAACATCCACAGCACCCTGTGAGTCATCTCGATATCGACCTGTTTCATACCGTGGCCCAGGTGAAAATTTCAACCCATGCCAGTTTTGGATTCGAGCCCGGGGCGAGTGATATCGTGCTGGATCCCCATATCGATCATCTCAATTTTCGTGAGTTGCCTGCCGGCACCCTGATTGGCTGGATAAATGGCATCGGTCTGGATGCCTTGGATGTCAGAGATGAACAGGGCGAGGTGGTGGTTGGTGACTATTTCGCCATCGAGGATGGGCAGATCTGCCTGCATCGATCGGTCATGCCCTCCATGTTGACCAAGGATCTGAATGTCATCCGCCAGGATTGTCTCTGCTACCTGATGGAGCGCTATGATTCCCATCTGACGCAACCGGCTACAAATCCCTCCAGTAGCGGTTAATTTCTGAGCTTGCTGGGTTTTGGTTGACTATTTCCTTAGTAGAGGATTCGCCTGCAGATCCGCATGATAGGATGAACGCACCATGGGGCCGCTGGCGACACTGGTAAAGCCCATCTCCTTAGCGATCTCGCCCAGTTGTTCAAACTCCTCTGGTGAAACGAAGCGCTCCACGGGCAGGTGATCCTTGCTCGGTTGCAGGTATTGTCCCAGGGTGAGCATCTCACAGCCCTGTTGGTCTAGTGCCTGCATGACCTCGAGTATCTCTTCCCGGGTTTCCCCCAAGCCCAGCATCAGGCCCGATTTGGTGGGTACTTCGGGTTGTAGCTGCTTGAAGCGCCGCAACAGATCCAGTGAGCCTCGATAGTCAGCCCCGGGGCGGGCCTGTCTGTAGAGTCGCGGAACCGTCTCCAGGTTGTGGTTGAAGACATCGGGCGGATGAAGCGACAGAGGTTCCAATGCCGCTTCGACGCGGCCGCGAAAGTCGGGTACCAGGATCTCGATCTTGGTCTCCGGTCGTCCTTGTCGTAGCGCCGCTATACATTGGGCGAAATGATCCCCGCCGCCATCGCGCAGGTCGTCCCGGTCGACCGAGGTGATGACCACATAGTTGAGTGCCATCGCGGTAATGGCCTCGGCAAGCTGTTGCGGTTCCTGCGGGTCGAGGGGGTTGGGTTTGCCGTGGGCAACGTCGCAGAAGGGGCAGCGGCGGGTGCAGATATCCCCCATGATCATGAAGGTTGCGGTGCCCTGGTGGAAACACTCTCCAAGGTTGGGACAGGCGGCCTCTTCGCAAACAGAACTCAAGCCGCTGTCACGCAGGATGCGTCGTATGCGGCTTACCTCTTTGCCGAGGGGGGCCTTGGCCCGTATCCATTTGGGTTTACGCGGGGTGGTCTCCTGTGGCTCCACCTTGACCGGGATGCGCGCCAGTTTGGACTTGCCTCGTTGGTGGCTCTCCGGGGTGGTGCGGGACGGGGGTAGGATATCTTTATCGAGGCTCATGGGTCTGCTTGGTATCGACGAAGGTCAGAGTGTAGCCTAAAGCTTGGGCCAGGTGTTGGGAGAATTGCCGCTGGATAGTGGGGATATCGGGGACGATCTGTAGATCCGCCAGTTGAGTGACCTTGAGTCCGGGGTGGCCGCAAGGATCAATACGTTCGAAGGGTGTCAGATCCATGTCCAGATTGAGGCTGAGTCCGTGAAAGCTGCAACCCCGCCGAACCCGCAGGCCAAGCGAGGCGATCTTGTGCTGTGCGACATAGACACCGGGGGCATCCCGGCGCGCAGTCGCGGTAATACCATACTCGGCCAATAGTGATATTACCGCCTGTTCCAGGTGACTGACCAGGCTGCGGACCCCTATATGGGCGCGCCGCAGATCGAGCATGAGATAGGCAATCAGCTGTCCGGGACCATGATAGGTGACCTGGCCGCCCCGGTCTGTCTTGATCACAGGAATGTCTCCCGGCTCGAGCAGGTGCTCGGTTTTTCCCGCCTGCCCGAGGGTGAACACCGGTGGGTGTTCGAGCAACCAGAGTTGATCAGGGCTCGAGGCGTCACGGGTGTTGGTATAGTCTTGCATAGCCTGCCAGATGGTATGGTAGGGCTGCAGCCCAAGTTGTCGAACCAGGAGGTTAGCCCGCATGTTTCATCTTAGCGGACACAGCAACCCTTAGAGCGCCATGACCACTTTTTCGTGGGCACTGAGATCCTGGTAGATGGCATCGAGTTGGGTCTTGCTCTGGGCGCGCAGGGTGATGGTGACGGATACCCATTTCCCTCCTTTGCTGAGCCGGCTGTTGATAGCGGTTTCGAGGAGTTCGTCTGTATGGCGGCTCACCAGTTCCACCACCATGGCCTCAAAACCAGGTTCCGCCTTGCCCATGACCTTGATAGGAAAGTCGCAGGGGAACTTCAGCAGTGTCTCTTCGTTCTCGCTCATGATGACCTGGTCATATCACTCCAACCACAATAACGTGCTATCTTTGATCTGCTGCCAGATGTTACCGTCAGCGATACTCGTCAAGGCTACCAGGGGTACTTCAGCGACCGGTTCTCCGTTCAGGGAGATACTGACATGACCGAGAATTTTACCTTGTTCGATGGGGGCCATGATTTTCGGTTCGATCTCCATGCTTGCATCGAGATTTTGGTATTGATGACGCGGAATGGTCACATTCAGGTCCTGATTGAGGCCCAGCGGCAGTTTCTCTTTATCCCCCTTCCAGATGCGTGCTCGTTCGAGTACTTCGCCGGCGGAGTAGAGCTGGTGGGTTTCAAAAAAGCGAAAACCGTAATTGAGCAGGCTTTGGCTCGCCTGGGCTCGCGCCTCCTCACCCTTGGTGCCCATCACCACCGAGATAAGACGCATGTTTTCCCGCTGTGCGGATGCCACCAGACAGTAACCCGCTGCCTCGGTATGGCCGGTCTTGATACCATCGACACTGTCGTCCCGCCATAGAAGCTTGTTTCGGTTGTGCTGGGTTATCTCATTGAATACGAAGGACTTGTCACTATACCAGGGATAGTATTCAGGAAACTCCCGGATGGTGGCTGCCGCCGCCTTGGCGATGTCCGCAGGTGTGGTGTAGTGGTCATCGTGGGGAAGCCCGGTACTGTTGGTGAAATGGGTGTCGGTCATCCCCAGTTCCCGGGCATGGTTGTTCATCAGTTCAGCAAAGGTGGCTTCACTGCCGGCGATATGCTCGGCCAGCGCAACGCAGGCGTCGTTGCCGGATTGAATGATCATCCCTTTGATCAAGTCGATGACTTTGACCTTTTTTCCAACCTCGATGAACATCCGCGAGCCCGGTGTGCGCCAGGCCTTCTCACTGATCAGTACAGGGTCCTCCAGGTTGATGTTGCCCTGCTTCAACTCTCGAAAAACCGCATAAGCGGTCATGATCTTGGTCAGGCTGGCAGGTTCAAGTCGATTGTCGGCACCCTTTTCGGCGAGTACCTTGCCACTGTGGAAGTCCACCAGCAGATAGCCTGTAGCGGCCACCTCTGGTGCTGCCGGGGTGGGGGTGGCGGCATAGGTTGAAAACGCAATCAGGCAGGAGAGCCATAACAGGGTGGCTTTGATGAAAGCGGTCGAGGTTAGCTGCTGCATGGGTAAGGGTCGTGTAGTCGGCATAATATTGATGCGCTATTCTAAGTGTCCGTCAGCGAATGACAACATGCGGATCGGCAATCCCGAGTTTGTCCAATTGTTGACTTAGATGGTCGGCAAGCTCCACACTGGCGATCGGGCCCACCTGCACCCGATAGACCGGGCGTTCGGGGTGTTCGCTGTCTTCTATGAGTACTGTGGTGTTTAAATGTTCCTCAAGCCTCTTTTTCAGGCGTTGTGCATTATCTGAGCTGCCAAAGGCGCCAACCTGGAGAAACAACTCAGGCAGCATATTACCTTTTCTCAGTTTCACCGGTTTCGTCTTGACAGGCACTGTCTCGCTGTTGGGATCGAGTCTCACCACCTCGACCAGCCCAGTCCCCTCTGCGGCGATGCCCAGCTTCCAGGCTGCGGTATAGGAGAGATCGATCAGGCGGTTGTCATGAAATGGGCCGCGATCATTGACCTTGACCACCACGCTGCGGTTGTTTGTCAGGTTCGTGACGCGGACATAGCTGGGCAGGGGTAGGGTCTTGTGTGCCGCTGTCATGGCATACATGTCGTAGGATTCGCCGCTGCTGGTGCGTTGACCATGAAATTTACTGCCATACCAGGAGGCAATGCCGCGGGCATTGTATCCCCGGCCATTGGGCAGGGGGTAGTAGCGTTTGCCAAACACCTCATAACTCTCAGGATTACCATAGCGGCTTTTCGGTTCATCCTTGGGTACCGCGTCGGGAATCGCCGCCATATCGGCGGGAGGCGGGTGGTGGCTGCTGATGCCATCCTTGATAGAGCTGTGTCCCACCTTGCCGGTGCTGCAGGCACTGAGCAACAGCATGCCTATTATGGGGCCGACAACGGCCTGGATCGAAATCCGCTTGGGCAATTGTAGGTGGTTGGTTTTCATCATCTATTTGGCTGCTTCGGCTGCCAGCTTGGCGGCATGGATCTCCTGACTCAGCTGATACACGGCCATGGCATAGAGGTTGCTGTGATTGTATCGTGTTATGACATAGAAATTATGCAGACCCAACCAAAACTCATGTTTATCGCCTGCATCCAATTTTATCAGACTGGTGAGTGTTTCGGGGGCGGGTGATTTCCCGTTAACCGGACGCACGCCCTTGGCCAGTAGTTTGCCTACCGGGATACTGGGTTTCATACCGGTGTCGACAAAGCTCTGCAGGTCCTCTCCTCCGGTGGTAAGCAGGGTGATGGGTTGGTTGGGTTTCCAGCCATGGGTTTTGAAATAACTGGCGACGCTGGCGATAATGTCGGCATTGTTGTTCCAAAGATCGCGCCGGCCATCGGCATCATAATCCACGGCGTATTGACGGTAGCTACTGGAGATGAATTGGGGCTTGCCCATGGCGCCGGCATAGGAACCCATGGCGCTTTCCAAGTCCACCGCTTCCTCCCGCGCAAGCAGCAGAAACTCTTCCAATTCGCGGCGAAAGAACTCTGCCCGCTTTGGATAGCCGAAGGCGAGGGTGGTCAGGGCGTCGATGACCCGGTAGCGGCCGGTGTGTTTACCGTAACGGGTCTCCACCCCGATAATAGCGACTATGATCTCCGCCGGTACGCCGTAGCGGTTACTGACGGAGGTCAACAAGGCCTCGTTCTTCTGCCAGAACTTGACTCCACCGGCAATCCGGTCGGGTTTGAGAAAGATCGGGCGGTATTCGTGCCATGCCTTGGACTCGGCAGGCCGGGTGATTGCCTCGATGATGTCATCTCTGAAGGTGGTGCTTTTCAGTAAGCCCTCAATCCGGTCTGCTTTGAAATTATGCTTGTTCGCCATCTCCTGGGCGAATTTCTTGAATTCGTCCATTTGTTCCGGGGTGTGGGCACATGCTGCTGTGGCCAGGGTCAGTGTGAACAGAAGCAGAGTTTGAGTAATGAGTTGCATGATCGTTTAAGTCGGTAGTAGTTTTTTATGGGTATGAATAGACATCAGCATACCGAAGCTGGCGAGAATGGTCACCAGGGATGTACCTCCATAGCTGATCAACGGTAAGGGTACACCGACTACGGGTAGTAATCCTGTGACCATGCCTGCATTGACGAAAAGATAGACGAAAAAAACCAGTGACAGTGATCCGGCCAGGATTCTACCGAAGGTGTCCTGGGCCTGAGTGGCGATATAGAGCCCACGCATGATAATGAAGAGATAGAGTATGAGAAGCACCAAAACGCCCACTAATCCGAACTCTTCAGAGATGACCGCAAAGATGAAATCGGTATGCCGTTCAGGTAGAAACTCCAGGTGTGACTGGGTGCCATTCAACCAGCCCTTGCCGCTGATGCCACCGGAGCCGATAGCGATCTTCGATTGGATAATATGGTAGCCGGTACCCAACGGATCGCTCTCCGGGTTGAGAAAGGTCAATACCCGTTGCCGCTGATAGGCATGCATGAAATACCAGGCGACCGGTCCGAGGGCGGCCATCAGCAGGCCGGTGGAACCTATCACGCGCCAACTGATGCCGGCCAGAAATAGGGCGAATGTTCCTGCGCTCGCTACCAGGAGAGCGGTGCCCAGATCCGGCTGTTTAGCGATCAGCAATACCGGTACTAAAGTGATCAGACCCGCGATCAGGAAGCGCGAGGGGGTGGGTGGCAGACGATGTTCAGCCAGATACCAGGCGATCAACATCGGCAGGGTAATTTTAAACATCTCAGAGGGTTGAAAGCGAATAAACCCGAAATCCAGCCAGCGCTGAGCACCTTTTCCCTGTTCGCCGAACAGGATCACCAGGATCAACAAAAGGATTCCGACGGCGTACAAAAAAGGGGACCATCGACGTAGATCGGCAGGGTGGATCTGGGCGAGAGCGATCATGGCAACAAAGCCAACTCCCAGTCGAATCGACTGCTTTTGCAGCAGTATCATATTCTCGTCACCGGCGCTGTAGAGGATGGCCAGACCGACGCCGCACAGGAGTAGTAAACCGGTCAAAAGGGGTAGATCGATATGCAACCAGGCCAACAGCCCACTCGCCTGGGCTGGTTGTGATTCATGGAATCTAGCCCGCATCAGGTGCTCCGGCGAAGTAACGATCCATGACTTTACGCGCTATGGGCGCGGCGACTGAGCCGCCATGGCCGCCATTCTCCACAACCACAGCGATAGCGATGCGGGGATCTTCAACAGGGGCGAAAGCGATGAACAGGGCGTGGTCCCGTTTACGTTTTTCAATCGTCTCCTCATCGTACTCCTCATCCTGCTTGACAGTGAAAACCTGTGCCGTTCCGGTTTTGCCGGCGATTCGGTATTGTTCGGTCTGAATCGAGCGAGCCGTGCCCCGGAGGCCTTCGACAACCTGAGACATGGCGTGGATAACCTGATCCCAGTGCATAGGGTCGAGCTGATGAAGGTCGTCCACAAGCATTGGGCTCTCAATCAGGCTGCCGTCAGGTTTTTCAATGCTATCCACCACTCTGGGGCGGATGTGGTGGCCGCGATTCGCCAGGGTTGCGGTGGCGGAGGCGAGTTGCAGTGGTGTGGCGAGAAAATAGCCTTGACCGATGCCGACAATGAGGGTCTCGCCCGGATACCAAGGTTCCCGCAGTTTCTGTTGCTTCCATTCGCGGCTTGGCATCAGGCCCGATAATTCGCCGTCCAGGTCGACCTTGGTGGGTTGCCCGAAACCGAAGCCGGTGAGGAACTCAT
>JASFJX010000022.1:0-14407 GCA_050119385.1 Candidatus Thiodiazotropha sp.
CGTGGTACGCGCCAACCCACTGGATGACGAGCCGTTGCGCCAAGCGATAATCGACGCCATGGAGATCAAACCCAAGGGACACGAGTTCGATCTGACAGCCAAACCTGTACTTTTCCGCCATATGAATGTTACCGGCGGCTAGGCCAAAAACCATGAACCATCGTTATCGGCAAAGACACCCCCTCATGAGCGACGCGGGACTCAATGCCACAGTGGAGGCGGTTGCAATTGATGAATATGGCGATACCAGAAACGGCCATGTAGCTGCTGAGCGCGCCCTCACCCTCTATCTGGACAAGCAGGAACTGGTCACCCTGATGACCCTCGGTACCCGCCCCGAGCTGCTGGTCCTAGGATGGCTTCGCAATCAAAGATTGGTGCGGCATATCGAACAGATCGAACTGCCCCGCAGAAGCATACGTCAATCCGAAATCTACAGACTATTGCAGACCCTCAACGAGCACAACCAAGTCTACCGGCGGGCGGGAGCGGTACACGGCTGTGCCCTCTGCAGCAGGGAACAGATCCACCTCTTCATCGAGGATGTGGGGCGGCATAACGCCGTCGACGCCATTGCCGGACAGATGTGGCTAGAGGGAACCGACGGCAGCGATAAAACCTTCTATACCACCGGCAGGCTTACCTCGGAAATGGTGATCAAGGTGGCACAGATGGGGATCCCGATCCTGCTCTCCCGCTCAGGTATCACACAGATGGGGCTGGAACTGGCGAAAAAGGTCGGTGTCACCCTGATCGCCCGTGCCAAGGGTCGGCACTTCCTGGTCTACAACGGTGCGGAACAGATCAGCTTCGATGCAGTGCCGGAGATTCGACCGCACAACGATCCAACACATGCCAGTCAGATTAAAAACCAATAAGGGAGGAAACTATGGTAGCGGTGATGTCACAAGATCAACATGTCTTCATGAACGTCAAACAGGTGGCCGAGTATCTTCATCTGAATGAAAAGAAGATCTATGCCCTGGTCAACGAAGCGCGTATTCCCGCCACCAAGATAACCGGCAAATGGTTGTTCCCGAAAGAACTGGTCGATCGTTGGATGCTCGAATCAACCCACGGCGGCCTGATGACCAACCGTCTGGTGATCGGCGGCAGCGACGACCCCCTGCTCTATCGGCAGATCATGACCTTCGCCGATGAAACCGGCTCCCATGCCTTGATCAGTTACTCTCCCACGGGAACCCGGCTAGGCCTGGAACTGCTGCAAGCCAACCGCATCGATGCCTGTGGGATACACTGGGGCCCAAATGAGGAGAGCCACACACGTCACCCTGCGCTGTTACGTCAATACCCACAATTTCGCCAATGGGTGCTGATACGCCTGTTTCGCCGTGAACAAGGACTAATGGTCAGCGACAAGATTGAACAACGGATGCTGAACCCGGAGAATCTTTTCGATTACAAGTTCCGCTGGACCATGCGCCAGAGCGGTGCCGGCGCCCAACGTTTTCTAATGGAAGTGCTCAGCAGTTACGGCACAAGCACCGAAAGACTGAACAGTGTCGGCACCGCCCTGTCGGAGCGTGAGGCCGCCGCCAGTATCGCCATGAACCAGGCGGACGTAGCCCCCGGAGCCCGTGCAGCTGCCATTGAATATGGGCTTGCATTTATCCCATTCGGCTGGGAGTCTTTCGATCTGACACTGCCCCGCGGTATCTGGTTTCGGCGCCTGTTTCAAGACCTCATGGGGCGTCTGCGTTCATCCGAATGCAAGAGCATGGCAAAACGCTTGACTGGCTATGACCTGCGAGAAGCGGGAGAATTGGTATGGGGGGATGAATAGATAGCGGGTTAAACTAATCCCATGAAGACAGGCTACCTCACACTGGAGACTCACCCTGATCATCAGGATATGGTACGTGTCAAAATAATGGATGATCTACCCAATACCCAAGCGACCACTCATGGTTCACAGATTCGCTATATTGCCCGTTTCAACGATATCGAGGCGGGGCAGATGCATCTGCACAACATACTGCACAACGATCTTGTCGATCTGGACAACCACCTCTATCTTATCGACCTCAAACTGGCCATCGCCGCTATTGAAGCGGATAGACTGAGCCATACCCGGGTATGGATCGATCCATCACTAAGTGACAGTGAGAGAACCCTTATCGATGAGCAGACAAACAAGTTCAAACAGCGTCATAAAAGGTGGGACAGGATTTGGCTCTTTGTCGGCGGAGCCTTTATCATCTACTTTTTCGTCATGACCCTGTTCGGCCAAATTTAATATACAGAGATTGCTTACTTACTCTAAACACATGCTCCCCATGGTGCTCCCCATGGTGTTCTTGATAGTAGTAAAAAGAGCATTCATCTTTACTTGTAACATGCCCTCTGTTAAAGCTAACTGTTACATTAACGCACCCCTGCATCTCGATGGCGTGAATTTTTACGCCTTACAAGCAAGAGCACACTTTATCTCGTTAACTTTTGATTAGACATCTCCCCCGCCTAACAATTTAACTGATTTTCTATCCACTTGTTTCATCCACAGGCGTAACATCAAGCTTGAGCATATGGGTAAGTCATATCAATAACCCAGCGCCTGACTTCGTAATATATTTATCTCTACTTTATATCTACGCATTCTTGGTTTTATCTCATTCATAATTCACAATTACGGCTAATTCTCTAACAATACGATAGGGAATTTATTAGTTCCAAAATAAATTGTTTTTGTAACGATCCCCCCTCCATCGACTTTTTGGTCTGCAAATTGTGGATTTGATTGCTCTCCGCTTGCAAATGTAGCTACGATATATTCACTCTTTAAAAATCGTTGCCCTGTTGAATTGTTACGCAAAGTAACCAATACCCATCGCTCACCAGCTTTATTACTCATTGGTGAATAATTTATCATTTCAAAATCATTTTCTTTTGGCTTTAACCGTTCTGACTCTTCGATATTAAATGAATACTTATCAAATTTTGGTGTATTATCGTCGAAAAGCAAAAATTCATCGCCATTATCCTGACTATCATCAGTTGAGTCGTCAGCATAGATTTCACCACTGACCAATACAACTATTAAATAAATCGGGAGATACTTAATCACATTGTATTTCAATTTATATAAAATCATTTCTTACTCCTTTTCTACCTATATATACTTAATTGAACGCAATTCCATAAAACAAACAGGTCAATGAAACATACAAGTCTATTAGCGACCAAGATAATTATTTTAACTCCTCCGCATAATCTGTGGGTAGATTTCACTGACTCCGTCATTCCGCCGCATGCTGAAATCCAGAGGCACCACACGATTGCCGACCATCTGTCGTCCAGCAAAGAATACTTCTCCTCAGACCAGTTCCGTATACAAATCCCGAGCGTGTGGATTTAGTGCTTTAATCGTATTTATCTTACACGTCCAAGTCCAATTCTTGATGGCTTTTACTTGTCAATGTGGACGCGCTTGATACGGTAGGCCACGCTTTTCAGCTTGTCCACCAACGTCGTCACTCGACGGTTCAGCTTTGTTGAACAGGCCGCTGCATCGATGTTGTCGATACCGGGGGCGACCTGCTTCTTAAGCTGTCCCCAGCTTTCAAACATCAGGTCCTCATCCATATGCGTTCTACCACACCACAAAGCGGCATGTAGTATGCTACGTCAGGTTGACTGATTTGTTATAGCTATATACCATTATATACCAATATATGATATTTGAGGTGCACCCCAATGCCCAAGAACACGAGCATGACCCTTGGTGACCATTTTGACAGTTTTATAGCCCAGCAGATTTCGGATGGCCGCTTTGCCTCTGCCAGCGAGGTGGTGCGTGCAGGCCTTAGATTGCTTGAGGACAACGAAAACAAGCTTGCCACACTTCGGCGCTTGCTTGAAGAGGGAGAAAATAGCGGCACAGCGGTTTATAGCTATGATAGCCTTATGAATGAATTGGATGATGAGCTTGGTTAATGGGATCATTCCAACTCACTAACCAAACAAAATTGGATTTGAAAGTTATTGCAGCTTACACCCAACGTAAGTGGGGTAAAGAGCAACGAAAGATTTATTTGCGACAATTTGATGAGGTCTTCCATTTACTCGCTGAGACTCCCGATAAAGGTAAATCCTGTGACTATATAAAATTCGGCTACAAAAAGTTTCCCGTTACAAGTCACATTATTTTTTTCCGCATACTTTCTGATTCTCACATAGAGACCGTTCGAATACTCCACAAAAGAATGGATGCAAAGCCACACCTTAGTGAGCCATAACGGCTGGCATAACTGGGCGGCTAAGGCGCTCCGTGTTAATGCAATTGTTAGCGCCTAACCTTGCACAACGGAGAAATTGAATAGTACACCTCCTATCCTAAACCCGCATCACTACTTTTCATGCAGTCTCGGCATCAGCTCCACCAGATTGCAGGGCCTGGTGCGATAGTCGAGCTGGGCGGAGATCAGTTTGCTCCAACCATCCATGCAGGCGCCGGTGGAACCGGGCAGGCAGAATATGAAGGTGCCGTTGGCGACGCCGGCCAGCGCCCTCGATTGCAGGGTTGAAGTGCCGATGGATTCATAAGAGAGCACCCGGAACATTTCACCGAAGCCGTCGATCACCTTATCCAGCAAGGGTGATACCGCTTCAGGCGTGCCGTCCCTACCGGTGAGTCCGGTACCCCCTGTGGTAACCACAATCTGTACATCAGCATGCGCAATCCATTTAGAAACAACCGCCCTTATACGGTAGATATCGTCAGGGACGATCACCTTGTCCGCTAACCTGTGCCCCGATGCCTCGAGCAGGCTCTTGAGTTTCAGGCCTGATTTGTCAGTCTCCTCCGTTCTCGTGTCAGAGACGGTAAGGACTGCGATATTCAATGGGACGAACTGCCGTTCTTCACTCATGTTGTTTTTCTCCTTTGGCAGGTAATCTAATTAAGCTGTTTAACATGCAGAGCGTATCAAGCCGCACGCCGCACAAGTTATTTGCGTTTATTTTCATTCATTTTCGGCCTCTCCGGGCCTCTTATCATAGACTTCGTCGAAGATCGCCTCGAGAATTTCATGGGTGCCTCTTATGCCGTCGATCACCTGCTTGGCCCAATCGAAATAGGCTTGGCTTCTCTGCAGTGACCAACCGGCCGGGGGACTCCTATTGATGTCGCGCAGGTTGGCGATCTTGTCCGCAAACTTGACCAGCTTTGCCTTGTAGGAGAGATCGGGGGCGTGTTTTATCTGAAGCGCTTTACGCTCTAACTGTGGTAAGGAGCCGTCGTCCGTCACTTCCATCACCAGATCAGCGATAACCTGGCCAAACTCCGCTTCGATCTCCTCCACCGTGGTATCGGTATCCTCGATGGTGTCGTGTAACAGAGCCGCGATCAGGGTATCGAGATCGGTCACGTCAGCCTCATTGACAAGGATATCCACCAAGGTGATCGGATGATTGATATAGGGCGATGCCTCGATATCCTTACGCCGCTGATGACGATGTTTTTGGGTGGCAAATGCCAGGGTTTTTATCAGTTGTTTTAGTTCCGGGCTATTCATGCGTCTATGAGATTACTTTATCGATATGACTGACTATAACATCCTTGGTCGATCTCCTCAGTTGCTCTGGTTTTTTGACCGATGCAATTGTCATCTGCGTTTGTTCATTGCATGGACGGCATTGTCAAACACCCCAAGCCTGGGTTTTTCGCTCTAGAGTCTTACGCGAAATACCCAGCAGGCGGGCTGCCGCGGATTTGTTTCCGCCTTCAAGATCCAAGACCTTAAGAATGTGTTGTTTCTCGATCGTCTCGAGCAGCATCGTCTTACCCGGATCGAAAGGCGCCGCTTGACGCTCCGCTGACTCAGAACCCATTAAACAGTGGCTGGGGGATTTGTTGAGCAACAGACATCGCTCGATAACATTCTTCAGTTCACGCACATTACCCGGCCAATCGTAATCCATTAAGCTGGCCAGGTCGCCCTCCCCCAGTTGCGGCTGCATTATACCCAGCTCTGCCGACAAAATTTCCACGAAGTGTTGCACCAGTAACGGGATATCCTCCTTACGCTCACGCAGTGGTGGGATGCGCAACGAGAGTACATTCAAGCGGTAGTAGAGATCTTCGCGAAAGTTACCCTTGCGCACCTCCTGCTCAAGGTCACGATTACTGCCGGCAATGATACGCACATCCACCGGCACTTCACGATTGGAACCCAGCGGCCGGATGGTCCTTTCCTCCAAGGCGCGCAGCAGATGCGCCTGCATGCTGAGAGGCATCTCACCGATCTCATCGAGAAACAGGGTACCGCTATTGGCATAGGTGAAGAGCCCGTCACGGGAGAGGTGGGCGCCTGTAAAAGCGCCTTTCACATGACCGAAGAGTTCGCTTTCGAGCAACTCCGTGGTCATGGCACCGCAATTGACCGGTACAAAGCTACCCGATCTTCCACTGGTTTCATGGATCGCCCGGGCTGCAAGCTCTTTGCCGGTACCCGATTCACCTTCAACCAGCACCGTGGAGGGCATGGGCGCGACGCGTTTGATCACTTCACACAGTGACTGCATCTGCTGACACTTTCCCACCATCCCCGCACTGTCGTAGATCTGTTCCACCTGGCGGCGTAGCACGAAGTTTTCACGCTGCATCTTTTGCCGAACCAGATAGCGTTCCACCGCCGCAATCATCTGTTCCATACGAAACGGTTTGAGAATCAGATCCTCCGCACCGGCACGTAACGCGGCTATCGCCGTCTCCATATCGGCATGAGCGGTTATGAAAATCACACCGGTAACACCACCTTGGGACCGCAACTTCTTCACCCATTCGACCCCGCCGGTCTGCCCCGGCAGCCGAATATCGGTGATGATCAGATCGAAATGGCAGTGTCGTCTCAACGCTTCAGCGGTGGCAACATCCTGCGCTGTTTCAACCAGTCCAAAATAGTTGCCTAGCCCCTTCTGGAGAAAGTTGCGTATTCCCGGCTCGTCATCGACGATAAGCACGGATGTCATACGCGCTGAGGTACCCTTTGTGATATTGGTCCGCTTGCTCTCTATCCTCTGTGCCAACTCTTCCGCTTTTATATTCATTGTGCTTTCCAGTCTTCAAGCTGCTAAAAACCTAAGTCCGGTACCACATGATCAGGGCAATTATGGGTCAAAATGACTAAACCGACTGCCACTTATTTGCGACCATTTGTCCCACAATTAACATGTACCCTCCTTAACCCGATTGTCCATCGGCTTATTCATGCCTTTTTTGCATTATATTCCCAATAACACTCAATCGTAGACAAAAGCCCCCCCATAGTGGTGCATTTGCCCATTGCCAATCGCTGTCATCCATCATGGCACTTCTTTTGCAACCGAATAGATACGATAAAACAATAGCCAAAGGCATAAACCCTATGAAAAACCGTCTTTTTCATCCCTTAGCCCGCTTATTCTTTGTCATTGCACTGCTAATCACCACCCAATGTCTTGCTCAGAGTGCTCAGCATCAGACCGTTCGTCTGGCAACCACAACAAGTACCGATAACTCGGGTCTGCTGGCCGATATTCTGCCGGCATTTACCGAGGCCACAGGTTATCCTGTCCATGTCATCGCCGTGGGTACGGGCAAGGCACTGCGCATGGGAAGAGACGGCGACGTGGATCTGGTATTGGTGCATGCCCGCGCGGCCGAGGATACGTTTGTCAATGAGGGCCATGGGGTCAGGCGCTATGGGGTGATGTACAACGATTTCGTCCTTGTGGGTCCTGCTAGTGATCCTGCCGGCATCGGCAAAGCAAAGAGTGCTGGCACTGCGCTGAAGCGCATTGCCGAACACCAGGCCGGCTTCATCTCCCGTGGTGACGACTCGGGCACCCACAAGAAAGAGCTCGGCTTATGGCAACAGAGTGGTGTCAATCCCGCCGGAAACTGGTATCGCGAAGTGGGCCAGGGAATGGGCAAGGTCTTGCAGATCGCCTCGGAAATGGACGCCTACACCCTGACCGACAGAGGCACATGGCTGGCCTATCAGGCCAATCAGGCCAAGTCGCCACTGAAGATCGCCTTCGAGGGGGATCCCTTGCTGTTCAACCCCTACGGCATCATCGCAGTCAATCCCAAACGCTATCCCGATATCAATCACAAGGGCGCCAATGCCTTGATCAAATGGTTGATATCACCCGATGGACAGGCGCGCATCGGCAACTTCCGCATCGGTGAGAATCAACTCTTTACTCCATCCGCCGATGCCGGTGAGTTTGCCTCTTTCGATCAGCCTCAGTGATGGAATCACTTGGCGACACCACTTTAACGGCGTTAAACCTCCTGCTCAGCGGTAACCGGGAGTTATGGGAGATTATCGCCATTTCGTTTCGTGTCTCCTGCGTCGCCATTCTGGTTGCGACGCCACCGGCGCTGCTGGTGGCGTTTCTACTCACCTATAAGCACTTTCCCGGTCGTCGCCTACTGATATCGATCAACAGCACATTCCTCTCCGTCCCGGCCGTGGTGGTTGGCCTGACCTTTTTTATCCTGCTTTCCAGGCAGGGCCCCCTGGGGGAATGGAAACTACTGTTCACTCAAACGGCGATGGTCCTGGGACAGATCACGCTGGCTTTCCCGATTCTGGTGGCGATGGGACATTCGGCGTTACAGGCGTCAGACATCCGCGCCTGGGAGACAGCGCGTACCCTGGGCGCGACACCTGTCCGTGCACTTTTCACAATCATGCGTGAAGCCCGTTTCGGACTGATGGCGGCACTGCTGGCCGCATTTGGCCGCATCATCGCCGAAGTCGGTGCGTCGATGATGCTCGGTGGCAATATCCTGCACTATACGCGCAATATACCTACCGCCATCGCCCTGGAGTCGAGTAAGGGCGAGTTCGCCCAAGGTATCGCCCTCGGCCTGGTGCTGTTGACCCTTGCCTTCACACTCAACGCCCTACTGCAACATATTCAGGGCAAGGGGCATCCTACCACATGAGCGAACCGGTCATTCTCACTGTGACTTCGTTGAGGAAGCGCTTCGACAAAAGAGAGGTGCTGAACGATATCGAACTGAACCTGCAGGCGGGTGAGTGCACCCTGCTGAGCGGCGCCAACGGCGCCGGCAAGACAACCTTGTTGCGCATCCTTTCAGGGCTGGAGAAACCGGACAGCAGTCAGATAGCTTTCGCAACGGACTCACTCAAACCCTGGCGCCGTTGCCGGTCGGACCTGCAAAAGCACATCCTCTATCTGCACCAGCAGCCCTATATGTTCGACGGCTCTGTGCGATACAACCTCGGCTATGCCCTTGGCAAAGGCCTGGACAAGCCATCCCGCAGGCGTTTGATCGATACAGCTATCGACTGGGCCGGACTTCATCACCTGACCGAGACACCCGCCAAGTCGCTTTCGGGTGGAGAACGGCAACGGGTCTCCCTGGCAAGGGCCTGGTTAAGAAATCCGCGAATCCTGTTATTGGACGAACCCACGGCCAATCTGGATCATGAGGCGCGAGAACGCACCCTGGATCTGCTGAAATCCTTCAAAAAGCAGGGTATTTCCCTGTTACTTGCGAGCCACGATCCACTACACTTCTCTGCATTTATTGACCGCCATCTGCACCTCTACAAGGGTCGGCTGGCAACGATTGAGGATAGTAAGCTGATGTCGATCAGGAGCACGGCGTGACCATCTACTCTACAGTTACCGCTGTCATTCTCGCCGGTGGGCGAGGCCAGCGCATGGGCGGCGAGGACAAAGGCCTGATCGAACTCAGCGGTAGACCGCTGGTAAAGCATGTGATTGATGCGATACAACCCCAGGTCGGCGCCATCCTGATCAATGCCAATCGTAACCAGGAACGTTACGCAGCATTCGGTTATCCGGTGATCGCCGATTCACTACTCAACTACCAAGGCCCCCTGGCAGGCTTCATCACAGCCATGCAAGCCATCGAGACCGAGGATATGCTCACACTCCCCTGTGACGGCCCCTTGCTTCCAGGCGACCTGGTGGAGCGTCTGTATCAAGCACGCCGAGCGGCAGGGGCGGAGATTGCCGTGGCCCATGACGGTAACCGGCTGCAACCTGTCTTCGCCCTGATTCCAAAAAGGCTGGTCGACAGTCTGCAAGGCTATCTGGATGGTGGTGACCGCAAGATAGATCTCTGGTATGAGCAACACAAGATCGCTCATGCAGACTTTTCCGACATTCCCCGTACCTTTATCAACGTCAACACGTTGCAAGAGCGGGACAGCCTCCAGGGGAGTGCGGCATGATCGACTTCCCTGCTCCATTATTGGGCTTCAGCGCCTTCAGCGGCACTGGCAAGACTATACTGTTGAGCCAACTGCTGCCGATCCTGAATCTCAACGATCCGCAGGCAATAGCCGGGTTCATACGTCACTATATGCATCGATACGGAGAAAACGGACTATATGATCAATCAAGCCATCGGCTCCAGCGTCAGTTGTGCTGACCAAGAGGCACCCTCAACCCTTAGCGTAGCAGCAGCCCGGGAGGCGATCCTCGCAAACATCACCCCGATCCAGAGCAGCTTGAGATCGCCCCTGCGCGATGCCCTCAATGGGGTGCTGGCCCAGGATATCCTTTCACCCATCGATGTCCCCGGCCACACCAACTCTGCCATGGACGGCTTTGCCATGGCGGGTAAGGATCTGCCGCAACAGGCGTACCGGGACTTCAACCTGATCGGTACCGCGATCGCCGGCTCCCCATTCAATCAACCCTGCGGCGAAGGCGAGTGCGTTCGTATCATGACCGGCGCCCCTATGCCGGCTGGTACCGATACCGTTGTGATGCAGGAGCAAACCACACTGATCAACGAATCACAGGTACGTATTACCCATGGCCATAGTGTGGGACAAAACGTACGCCAGGCAGGTGAAGACATCCCCCGGGGAAGCCTGGTCCTCAATACCGGCAGGCGCCTGACAGCCGCGGATCTGGGTATCCTGGCATCCCTCGGTTTTGCCGAGATCAGCGTTCGCAGACGCCCGCGGGTGGCCTTCTTCTCCACCGGCGATGAGTTGCGTTCCGTCGGTGAGCCCTTAGGCGCCGGTGAAGTCTATGACAGCAATCGCTACTCCCTCTATGGCATGTTACAAAGAGCGGATATGGCGTTACTCGATATGGGAGTCGTCAAGGATGATCCCGATGCCCTGCGAGAGGCATTCATAAAAGCCGACAAAGCGGCGGACATAGTGGTCACTTCCGGTGGTGTGTCGGTGGGTGAAGCGGACTATACCAAGACCATACTGCAACAGCTCGGTGATATGCAGTTTTGGAAAATCGCCATGAAACCGGGAAGACCCCTGGCATTCGGCAAACTCGCTAACAGCCACTTCTTCGGCCTGCCCGGCAATCCGGTGGCAGTGATGGTCACCTTCTACCAGTTCGTACTGCCCGCACTTCACTACCTGGCCACCGGCACAGCCTATCAACCCTTCACCCTGCAGGCCATGAGCGGTCAATATATCCGCAAGAGAAAGGGGAGATTCGAATTTGTTCGCGGTCTCATGCAACAGCAGGAGGATGGTTTCTACCGTGTGGATCCGGTCGGCCGGCAGGGCTCGGGTATCCTCACATCCATGAGCCGGGCCAACTGCTTTATTCTGCTACCCGAGGATTGCGAGGGTATAGAAAACGGCGACCCGGTGACAGTCCAGCCTTTCGAATGCCTGGTTTAAGGATAGATTGACGATTGCTTTCATTTCACGAAAATCACGAAGGGAGCATAAAAACGGGTCGTTTGACCCCTTCCTTCGTCAAACCACACTGGCAACCCTGCATAGCGAGAAATGCGTTGTGGAGATAGACAGTTATAATCTTACTCGATAATTGAATATGTCCTTCTGGCATCTTTCTTCTTAGCCAATAAGGGACAGACCACGGTTTTAGTCCAGCGCGTTTTAACCAGATAACTATCTTGATCCAAGATTGGCCGAACCCGGACTGCGCCGGCAGTCTCCGGGGATGTCTGTTGTACAGTGTTAAGTAACCAGGGGGTAGTCTCATGGCGACTTGTCAGAAAAATCGGAATACTTGATTTATAGCCTCAGGCTAATCTGGAATTCTACAATTTAAGACATGAGATGCGTCAAGAGCCTTTTTCAAACCTGTCGACCAATCGTTCGAGCATCTCCCAGTCCTCATCCGAGAGCTTGCCCTCCGCAGCGGCACGCTCGATTCGGAGTATGACCTTTCTGGTTTTTAGTGACATACCCTGACGCATCTGATCGACCTTCAACAACAGGGACTGGAGTGTTTCACTATCGTTGTCTGCAATACGGTTTTGCTGACTTGCCGGGGGCTGAGTCTCATAATTCGACTGCCTGTGTTGCAGGTCCATGTGGCCATCCGCCAGGTTCAGGTTTCTTTCAATACGTCGCGCGACTTCATCACCCATCTGACGCCTGTCGGTGACCATCTGACTGACATGGGCAGGGGCCAGACCCGCCTGTTCCGCAAATGCCCGCTGGGACCCGAAACGGGCTATTTGGGTGAGCAGATTATCCTTTCTAATCGTCCTGATGTTGACCATCCATAGATCATAGCAATTTGCTACGGCATAGAGAAGATGTGGACGCTTCTCATCATGGGGCTCATCACACCAATTGGGTAACATAGCTGATTGCTAACAAATCACTAATGAGCAACTTGCTATTTATTTTGCCTGGCGCTACCATGTTCCCGTCATGGATATGAAGACATATATTGCAACGGAAGGCCGCGATGCAGCCAAGCGGTTGGCATTTCTGGCGGGCACCAACTATGCCTACCTGAGCCAGATCGCCTCCGGTTTTCGCAAACCCAGCGGGCGTTTGACG
The DNA here is from genome assembly GCA_050119385.1 of Candidatus Thiodiazotropha sp. Lineage (GTDB taxonomy): Bacteria > Pseudomonadota > Gammaproteobacteria > Chromatiales > Chromatiaceae > Thiodiazotropha. The sequence continues at coordinate 12,810 of JASFJX010000022.1, forward strand.
CTCCTGCTGGAGCGCCACTCCAACGGCAAACTGACCCGACACGAACTACGTCCGGATCTCTATCCGGAGACATAACGGAATCAGTCTCGCAATTCGGGCTAACGCCCCAAAAGGTCGAGCCAATGGAAATAGCCACATGTTCAAGGAAAGAGAAAAAAAACCGGACTCACTCAGTGACGAACTACGCCATTATTGTGATGAACTTTCTGAGTTCAACCGGCGCTGTGAACGCCTTTGCGAGGCCCTCGCAGAAATAGCCACTCATCACGACTCGATCAGCAGCTTCTCCGTTCGCGGCATGCGGCACAATGCCAACTGGCTGAAATACCGGGTAAACGACTTCAGCAGGCGCCTGCACGCCCTGTACGAAAAGACTCTCAATGAAGGGCAATAATCTTTCTCTGCACCTAAATCAGACCGCTGGAATCAACACCAGAGTTACACATAAGGGTTGATTTTCATATTATATGCTTATATCTTATATTTTATATGTAGTATTTTCACTTTAAAGGCCATTTAAGCTATGAAAGTCAGTAAACAAGAGAAGGCGCTGACCCGAAAGAGGATTCTGAGGGCAGCCTCGGACGTGATCAGTGAAAAGGGCTACAAGTCCGCCTCCATGCGAGAAATCGCCCGCCGTGCCGAGGTGGGTGACGCCACTATCTACAACTACTTCCCCACTAAGGAGAGCCTGCTTTACGGCTATTGCGAGGAGAAGCAACAGGAGGTGGAAGAAGCGCTTAAGCAGATCACTGATTTCCATGAGTACAGCCTGCGGGAGCAACTGCAGCAACTGACCGAAACCGAACTTGCACTCTGGCTGCCGGACCGGGAGTTCCTCACGGAGGTCTTCACCCTAACCTTCTCCGCCCCGGTGGCGGGTATCGCCAACCTGGCCGAGACCCGGCGGCGATTCAATCGCATGGTGGAGGAGATGATCGATGCCGCTATCGAGGCGGGAGAGATACCGGACCAACCCTATAAGGAACTGCTTGCCCCCCTCTATTGGGACTACTTCAGCGGTATTCTTGCCTTCTGGCTGAAAGACGATTCGGAAAACTATGCCAACACAACTCAACTGGTGGACCGCAGTGTGGAGATCATCGCCATGGTGTTACAGACGGCGATGATCGGTAAGACCCTGGATCTCTTCTCTTTCCTATTCCGAAGCCAGATCAGTCACCACCTGGAGAAGCTGGGTGACTATACCAGCCCCTGGAAACAGGCCAAGCGGCGCTTCATGGCAGGCAAAGATGAGTGATTCGATCCCCACCGGCAAGCTTGCACGCAGCGGTATCGCCGGCAGCGCCATGCTCAAGGCGGGAAGCAGGCATCTCAGCCATGCCGCCAAGCGCCCCTTCCTCAGCAAAGATGCACGTCACGCGCAGCAACAACAGCTCGATGACGATACGGCACGGATCCTGTTCGAAACCTTCTCCCGCTTACGCGGTACTGCCCTGAAGATTGCGCAGATGCTGAGCATGGAGAGTAGTCTCATGCCGGAATGGTTTCGCCGCGAGATGACCAAGTCCTACCATCAGGTACCCCCTTTAGGGCGACCTTTGATTCGCAAACTGATCCTGCAGGAGTTCGGCAAA
>JASFJX010000023.1:0-14303 GCA_050119385.1 Candidatus Thiodiazotropha sp.
CTGTCAACTGAAGAGAAGATTCATTGGCGGCCAACAGAGCGGATGAGCTGGCCGCCGGCAAGCCATAGATCAAAGCGAAAGGGTTCATATTGCGCACATTGAATGGAGCGACACTCCCAGTGTCCGCATGGACCTGGGCTGAGACTAGACACCCTGACAGGGCGAGATAACAGGTACTGCGCAGGATGGCAATCAAGATCGTTCCCCGATATATATCGACAGGCACCCAATCCCACTATAGCCTGCTCATTCAGTTGAAAGAATAAAAAGATATATACAATTCAGTTAGATAACAACCTTAATAGCCTCTGGTCTTTAACTGATCAGGGCACTATTATTACAGGTCCGATGGTGGGGCGAATACAACTCACGCATCTTACCCATAATTTTTGGGAATCTAATGCTATTCCCCCATTACAAGCTGTGACTATGATCGCAAATGCAACACATTAATTCATATAGATTTATTGTGTTATGATGCTGCTCAAAATGTCCTGGGAATCAATATCTTGAAGACCTTAATCCGAAACGCAATTCTATTACTATGCTGCCTCGGTTTTTCTCTCTCTGCTGAGCCCCTGAATGATATGGGTAAGGGCCTCGATACACAGGTCGAAGATCTGAAAAAGGCCGTTATCGAACTCAATCGAGAACTCTTCATCTTAGAAGAGGAACTGCTATTCCCAGGTAACACGCAGGTTTCGATCTTCCTCTCACTGGATATCGGCAACTATTTTAAGCTCGACTCGGTACAGCTGCATATCGATAACAAAGAGCTCGCCAACCATCTCTATACCGAGCGGGAGGTCAAGGCCCTGCAACGGGGTGGCGTGCAACGCCTCTACCTAGGCAATATCAAAGCGGGTGAACATGAACTGGTCGCCTTCTTTACCGGAGTAGGTCCGAAAGGTAGAGATTACAAACGGGGAGCGACTGTCAGTTTCAACAAAGGGATAGGTCCGAAATACTTGGAGCTTAAGATCGTTGACAGTGTTGCCTTGCAACAGCCGGATTTCGAAATCCGGGAGTGGGAGTGAAACGGGTGCTATCCGGCCTGACCACTCGTCTAATTCTCACACTCGCTCTCGCCATACCTCTCTGCGCCACAGCGGACATCCGTACCGGCGAACCCGAAGAGCTGCGTGACCTGCATTATGGGGATGCCCTGTTCCAGCTCTATCAGCAGCACTATTTTGCGGCCATCGTTCGCCTTCTTGCAGCCAGAAAACAGGGCTTGATGCAGGCCTATGAAGACGAACCTGAGTTGATTCTCGGTGGGCTCTATCTGGCCTACGGTATGCCGAATACGGCAGAAACCCTGTTTAAACGAATTCTGCAAAACAGTGAATCCCCGGAAATAATAAATCGCGCTTGGCTGCAAATGGGCAAATCCCGTCATCGCCGGGGCAACATGAAGGCAGCAACAAATGCGTTAAATCAGGTCGGTGAAAAACTGAAACCTGAAGCCAGCGACGAAAAGTACCACATAAGCGGCCTCATCGGCCTACTGCAAAATAACGAAGCTGATGCGCTCGTTGATCTCAAGAAGATTTCACAACAGAGTGAATGGACCCTGTATGGACGTTTCAACCAGGCCATCGCTTACCTGCGCAACGATCAACAGGCGCAGGGATTGGCCCTACTGCAAGAGATAGGTAGCGGGAGCGATAAAAATGACGGTCATGAGGCAAAATCGATCAGGGATAGAGCAAACCTTGCCCTAGGTTATCTCCTGCTGGAGCTACAACAACCGGAAAATGCACAGCAGGCGCTACAGCGTATCCGCCTCAAAAGCCCCGCCAGCAGCCAGGCACTATTGGGGTTAGGATGGGCTTCACTACAAATGGGTAAACAAGAGCAGGCACTGGCCCCTTGGCAGCTCCTGGCTGAACGCAACACCAGTGATCCGTCTGTACTGGAGGCGAAACTCGCAATTCCCTATGTATTTTCTCAACTCGAGGCCGAACAGCAGTCATTGCAGGGTTATCGTGATGCAATCGCAACCTATGAAGCCTCACTCACTCAACTGGATCAACTGCTCAACCAAGTCAGACAAGATGCGTTCCCCGACAATCTGTTAGGCGATAGTGACACGCAAATCGATAGGGAAATACGCTCGTTACTCACTTTTCTCCTCTCCGGCAATGCCTTTCAGGAACGACTGCAGGACTACCGGGACTTGGGTTATATGAATAACAACCTGCAGCAGTGGCAGGAAAAAATAAGCTCCTATCGCATAATGCTAAGTAACCAATTAGCGGCTTACAACCAGAAACTGCCCCGTGTTGAAGAACACCTTAAAGGAGATAACCTAAAAAAGCTCGTTGCCAGAAAAGAACAGCTGAAAACACTCTATGAACAGGTTGCGACAACCGAAGAGCCGCCATTCGCCCTAGCCAATCAACAGGAAAAGAGATGGATAGCGCGAATCAATAAAATCAAGCGGATCATCCAGCAACATGACGCTGATAAACAACTGGCCCCACAAAAAGAGATGACGCGACTCATGGAAGGTATTCTCACCTGGCGTATGGCCACTGAACATTCAGCCAGGATCTGGTCGTTGAAGAAACAGATGATCGAGTTGGAACGCAACATTGAGATAGCACATCAAAGGGAGAATCAACTAGCCAAAGCACGTGCTGAAGCCAAAGCACGTTTCAATGCCTTTTCCACCCGTATCGAACAACTCGAGAAAACAATCCCGGGACTACACAAAGCAATAAAGGATTTACGCCAAGACGAGGCCGGGTTATTACGGGAGATAGCGCTTAGGCGGCTTGAGCAACGACGCAATCTAATCAACAACTACCTTGTACAGGCCAGGTTCGGCGTTGCCAACCTACTGGATGTCAGCACCGCAAGAGCAGGAGAAGAGGAATGAGGCTACCACTCTCGATCTCTCTTCTCACTATCGCACTCTATGGCTGCTCAGGCCTACCGTTTTCGGGTAAGTCAAAATCCGACGAAACCACATTGGCTGATATTCAAAAGCAACCGGTAAAGATCGAGAAGCAGGCGCTCTCCCCCACTGACCCAGGTGAAGTCATCGAAAATTATCGCGCCATACTGGAATTGAATCCCGATCAACGCCTCAATAGTGAGGCAACCCGTCGGTTGGCGGATCTCGAACTGGAACGTAGTGAATCCAAGCTGTTGCAATCGGCTGACGAATCTGTCCCCAGTGACATAGAGTTATCCAAATCGATCGATCTCTATGAATCCTTGCTGCGCAAAGACCCGGACTATGCACAGCGGGACCTGGTACTTTATCAACTGGCAAGGGCCTATGAGCTGAAGGGTGAAATCAACACCATGATGTTCACCCTGCGCGCCCTGATTACGCAACACCCCGAGAGTCCCTACTGGCAGGAAGCACAATTTCGGCGTGCTGAACATTTCTTTGTCATGCAACAGTTCGACCGAGCCGAATCGGCATACAAGGCTATTCTTAACCAACGCAAAGAGACACCCTACTACGACCGGGCGCTGTTCAAACATGGCTGGTCTCTGTTCAAGCAACAAAAAATAGAACAGGGACTCGACTCGTTCACGCGGTTACTCGATCGCAATCTGCAAGACAAGGGGCAGATCGATGTCAGTAAGCTCTCCCCCGCGGACCGGAAACTGTTGAAAGAGACAATCAGAGTCATCAGTCTCACTTTCTCTGAACTCGGCGGAGCAAAGCGTGTCAGCCGCTATTTCGATAGCAAGGGCCAGCGTAACTATGAATACATGATCTACCAGGGACTGGGGGATTTCTATCTAAAACAAGAGCGCATCCAGGATGCGGCGGAAGCCTATCTGGCCTTTGTGAACCTCTCCCCGGGTCATCCCCAATCACCGCGCCTGTCGGTGAAGGTTGTCGATATCTATACCGAGAATGGTTTCCCACGGCGCGCCATCGAGAGTAAAAAGTCCTTTGTCCAACACTACGCAGTGGGAAGCGATGCCTGGAACAAACAGGACAGCTCAAGCCAGACCTGGGTAAACCAGCAATTAAGGCACTATCTCAAAGAGCTTGCCGAGTACCACCATGCCCTGGCTCAGGAATACAAAAAAAGCAAGGATAAAAAAACAGCTGCACAACATACAACACAAGGCGCCGAGGCCGCTCACTGGTATCGTTTATACCTGGATATATTCTCTGATGATCCGACTGCGGGAAGCGTCAGCTTCCTGCTCGGTGAACTACTGTTTGAATTGAAAAAGTATCCCGAAGCCGTCACAGCCTATGAGGATAGCGCCTACCGTCTGCCACCCCATGACAAGCAGTCAGAAGCAGGCTATGCCGCCCTCCTCGCCTATACCGCTCAGAGTAAACAGCTAGCGGAGAATCAACGCGAGACATGGCGCCGCCAGGGTGTCGAGAGCGCTTTGAAATTTTGCGATATCTTCCCCAAGGATCCACGTAGAGCCTCGGTATTGACCGAAGCCGCCGATCAATTGCTGCAACTCAAGGAGATAGGACGCGCCCGGGGCGCCGCCCTGCAGGTCGCCAATCAGACTCCACCTGCAGAGAGGAAACTGCGGCGCACTGCCTGGACCATCGCCGCCCATGCCGCCTTTGAACAGAAAGACTACAGTGCGGCTGAATACGCTTACACACAGGCACTGAAACTATATGCCAAGAAAGCTAAAGAGAGAGAACCGCTTGAGGAGAGACTGGCTGCCAGTATCTACCAACAGGGTGCTGCATTACGCACTGCAGGCAATCATAAAGGTGCGGCACAAGCCTTCATGCGTATTGGCAAACAGGCACCGAAATCCAACATCATCGCCACCGCAGAATATGATGCCGCCGCCAGCCTGATTGCAGTAGGAGACTGGGCCGGTTCGATTAAGATCCTGGAATCTTACAAGGCAAAATACCCGAACAGCGAGTTGATACCAGAGGTCAACAGCAAACTGGCGGTTGCCTATATGGAGACCAAACAACCACTCAAGGCAGCAGCGGAGTTGGCCACCCTCTCCACCCAGGCATCCTCTCCCGAATTACGCCGTGAAGCCGGCTGGCGCTCTGCAGAACTCTATGATAAAGCCGGTAAACAGAAACAAGCTATCACCGCTTACAAACATTATATCAAGACCTTTCCGACACCAGTCGATCAAGCAATGGAAGCGGGTCAACGATTGGTTGAGCTTTACCACACAAGTGGTGCAAAGAGTAAACGAGACTGGTGGCTGAAAGAGTTGATCAAGATCGATGCACAGGCGGGCAGACAACGTACCGACCGCACTCGCTACCTGGCTGCGCAAGCCTCCCTGCGGCTTGCACAAGCCGACATGAAGGAATTCCAGGGCATTAAGCTGAAAGCGCCTTTAGAAAAAAATCTAAAGCGTAAAAAGCAACATATGCAGACCGCCATCGGCGCGTATAAAAAAGCCATCAAGTATGGTGTAGCTGAAGTCACAACCAGCGCCACCTACCAAATCGGTGAAATGTACCGCCATTTCGGAACTGCTTTAATGGAGTCCGAAAGGCCCAAAGGATTGAATGCGGAAGAGTTGGAACAGTATGAAATTCTACTCGAGGAACAGGCCTATCCGTTCGAGGAAAAGGCGATCTCACTCTATGAATCGAATATCGAAAGAGTCTCCAGTGGTATCTATGACGAGTGGGTAAAGAAGAGCTTCAAAGCCCTGGCAAAATTGCTACCCGGACGCTATGCGAAACAAGAGGAGCGGGAGGCGTGGATCGATGCAATCAATTAGTATCAATCTGCGAATGGAGCCGGCTGTCAAACTTGTCTGCGGCATGCTCTTCTCCGTCCTGCTTCTTTCAGGCTGCACTGGCACGGCCCCAACGATTAAAAGCGAGACCAGCCCCACCCAAGCAAGCAGCGACGATCCACAGTTGCACAAACACTTCAATGCAGCAGTCGCGCTGATGCGTCAGGATGACTATGCCAAGGCGAAAGTGAGCCTGCAGGCGTTAATCGAGCAAAACCCCCGTTTGGCCGGCCCCTATATCAACCTGGGCATTATCCAATTGAATGAAGGTAATCCGGACAAAGCCGCAGAGTCATTCACCGCCGCCATTGGCTTAAAACCTGACAGCCTTCCCGCGCATAATCAGTTGGGCGTGGCACTCAGAATGCAGGGGAAGTTTCATCAGGCGGAGCAGACCTACCACTCAGCCCTGAAAATAGAGCCTGACTACCTGCTGGCTCACCGGAATCTGGGAATCCTTTACGACCTCTACCTGGGTAAACCCAAGCTGGCGCTGCAACACTATAAGCGCTGCCAGACACTGAGGAGCACAAAGGACAAGGAGATTGAGGGCTGGATCCTCGATCTTGAACGACGTATCAAGTCATCAAAATAGCGGAATGCAGATATGATGAACAGGTCACTAAAAAGCGTGTTGATGCTAGCGATTGCGACATTATCGCTGTTGTCACAGTCTGTGCGGGCAGAGCAGCGTCTCGACCTGGAGGGCACGGCCATCTTCGGCAATAAAGAGTCGCCCAATATACTCTATGTGGTGCCCTGGCGTTCGGCGAAACGCCTTACCAATATGATGCCTCCCGAAACGGGACGTAGGGATGAGCTGTTTGCCCCGCTGGACCGTGATGTATTTCGCAGACAGATCGATTGGTACCAGACATTTGGTGAAAAACCGTAAAGAATTTTGCACTGGGTGCCGCATGACTGAGATAACCCGATTTCTTGTAACGAAACTAAGCATTTACCGGCCACTGGATAGACAGATATTCAGTAAACCGATATTCAGGCGTTAAACAACGGAGAACCCTATGGAGCTCATCGACCCTATCATCCGATTTTTTCAGGAAGGCGGACTCTTTATGTATCCCATCCTGCTGATTTTTGCAGGCGGACTGGCAATAGCCATCGAGCGTTGGATCTATTTGACGCTGGCAACAGGCAGTAACAAGCGGACCTGGAAGAAGGTTCTCCCCCATCTCAATGATGGTGACTTCAAATCCGCCATGGAGGCTGCCAATAGGTCCAAGACCGCCATCGGTACCATGCTGACCTACGGCTTGGCCAGAGCACGTACCGCACGGCGCCGTGACGATGTAGAGGTGGCCATGGAAGAGGGATTGATGGAGGCGATTCCACGCATGGAGAAACGCACCCACTATCTCAGCACACTGGCCAACATCGCCACGCTACTTGGCCTGCTGGGGACGATCATCGGCCTGATTCAGGCCTTCACCGCTGTTTCCAATGCGGACCCGGCGGAGAAAGCGGACCTGCTGTCAGCCAGTATCTCGGTGGCCATGAACACCACCGCCTTCGGCTTGATGGCAGCCATCCCTTTACTCCTTGTCTATGCCCTGTTGCAGAGTAAGACCACAGCCATCGTCGACAGCCTGGAGATGGCCTCGGTTAAATTCCTGAATATCTTTAGTGAGCAGGCATTCAATACCCGGAGTAAAACATGAAAGGACGGCTGAGACGCCATCGGCACGAGGCGGAACTCAATATCACCGCCTTTCTCAACCTGATGGTGATCCTGATCCCCTTTTTGCTGATCACGGCCGCGTTTTCGAGATTTTCCATTATCGAGCTCTATCTGCCCCCTGCCAGTGAGGGTACCTTAAAGGCAATCAAGGAGCTTCAGCTGGAGGTCATCATACGCAAGGACAGTCTCGAGGTTGCAGACCGGCAAGGTGGCTTGATTAAACGTCTGAAGAACACCCCGGAAGGTTATGACGTAACAGGTTTGAATGAGTTGCTGGTTCAGATCAAGGTCCGTTTTCAGGACAAGCGCAACATCTTCATCCTGTCGGAACCGAATACCCAATACGAAACCATGGTTCAGGTGATGGATGCCGTGCGCATGACGGAAAACGTGGAAGCCGGCAGTGTTGTTCAGTATGAATTATTCCCCGATATTGCGTTGGGTGACGCCCCACCGGTAACTGCCCAAGAACAGGACAAGGGTAACGCATCATGAAGATGTCACGCCGTGCTAAACGCATGGACCGGCACCATCGGCGAAACAAGGGCAGTGCGGTACTGAACCTGGTCTCCTTGATGGATATCTTTACCATCCTGGTCTTCTTTCTTCTGGTCAACTCCGGAGAGGTTCAGGTACTGCCCAATGCGAAGGCTTTGAGCCTGCCTGAGTCTGTAGCGACTCTGAAACCCCAGGAAACCCTGGTAGTGATGGTCAATCACAAAGAGATACTGGTACAGGGACATCGTGTCATGGACCTGTCTCAACCTTTACCGACAGGGACCACGCTGCCTGCCTTGAAGAACGAACTGCATCGCCATGCCGAGAGATCCAAGACAAGCAACCTGGAGCCCTTCAAAGGTAAGATCACGATTATGGGTGAGAAGAGCATACCCTACACCCTGCTCAAGCGCGTCATGGCCACCTGCGCGGAGTCGGAATATCCCCATGTCTCATTGGCGGTGCTAAGAAAGCCTGAATCCAGCAATGGAGGGCAACCACTGTGAGCGCCTCCTATAGACACTCCACCTATCTGCCCTGGTATGCGGCATCGGCAGACGAGAAGCGTTTCCAGATGATTACCCTGGTGGTACTCACCATCGCGCTGCTATTGGGGACCCTTGTACCGATGATCGAACTGCCGGAAAAAGAGCGATTCAAAAAACAGACCCTACCACCCCGTCTGGCGCAGCTGATCCTGGAGCAAAAGAAAGAGCCGCCTAAACCGAAAAAAACCGTCAAGAAAAAACTAACTGAGCCCAAGAAACCCAAGCAGGAAGAAAAGAAAGCGGAAACGAAAAAGAAACCCGAAGCGCAAAAAAAACCGCAAAAACAGGTGGCGAAGAAGAAACCCACTAAAGCCGATGCCCGCAAGAAAGCAGCGAGTGCAGGCCTACTCGCTTTTTCAGATCAGTTGGCTGATTTACGTGAAGAGCAGATCGAATCCAATGTCCAGGGTGTACAGAAGCTCTCGACCAGCGGTAAAAAGACCTATCGCGCTCAACGCTCCATCATCTCCTCTGGCGTCACCAGTGGCAGTGGTGGGATCAATACCGCAGCCCTGAGTCGTGAGACCGGTGGTAGCGGACTCTCCGGGCGCCGAACCACTGAGGTGCAGAGCAGTGCCATCGGTGAGGATACAAAGACGGCCACCCGCGGCAAGGGTAAGGGCAAGGATTTCAAAGGCTATCGTACCCGTGAAGAGATTCAGCTGGTGTTCGATCAGAACAAGGGGGCGGTGTATGCCCTTTACAACCGCGCCTTGCGCAAAGATCCCACACTGCGTGGTAAGGTGGTGTTGGAGCTGACGATCACCCCGTCAGGGAAGGTAACAAAGTGCGTTATCCTGTCATCTGAGCTGAACGACTCGAAACTGGAACGTAAACTTGTATCTCGTATCAAGCTATTTAAGTTTCCCGCCAAGGATGTGGATACCGCCGTGGTCTCCTATCCTATCGACTTCCTGCCTTCATAATGGGATACATTGTCCACCTGCAACAGTGCACTTCGCTTTGCAGGTGGTCGATAATTAATCCGGCAACCCAATAAGCACAACCTTTCTGCTATGAGATTCGGAAGAATTATTTGGAATAGTCATAATCACCTCCTGCTTTTGATCATGGTCACCTGCTGCGCTCTAATTCAGCCGCTGCACGCAGCCTGGGTCAGCGGCGAGGAGGCGATCATGGGCACCAGAATCAGTGTCCAGCTTTGGCATCAAGACAAGGACCAGGGTGAGGCGGCGATCAAAGTCGTAATGGAGGAGTTCCGACGCCTGGACAAAAAACTAAGCCCCTACATCGAACTCAGCGAACTCGCCCAGGTCAACCGTACGGCTGCCAGTGAACCCGTGTCTATCTCGGAGGAGTTTTACCGCCTTCTCGAGACCTCCCTCGAATATGCCGAGCTGACCGGAGGCGCCTTCGATATTACCTTCGCCTCCATCGGACACCAATACGACTATCGTGAGGGAATAAAGCCATCTGATTCGTTAATCGACCAAGCCTTACCCCTGATCAACTACCGCAAGATTCGGCTAGATACAGCCAAAGGAACTGTCTTCTTCGAGAAACCAGGCGTACGCATCGACCTGGGCGGCATCGCCAAAGGCTACGCCGTCGATCGGGGCATTGAACTGCTGCAACAGAGAGGCATAGCACATGCGCTGATCAGCGCAGGCGGGGACAGTCGCCTCCTGGGCGACCACCGAGGCCGTCCCTGGCATATCGGCATTCAGGCTCCAAGGGATAAAGCGCGTATGGCCGCCATGCTACCCCTCGCCGACACCGCCATCTCCACCTCCGGGGATTATGAACGCTTCTTTGAACACGACGGTGTACGCTATCACCATATCATCAGCCCAAAAACCGGACGTTCCGCCGACACCCTGCAGAGCGTCACCATCATCGGCCCCAACGCAACCCGTACCGATGCCCTCTCCACCAGCGTCTTCGTGCTCGGTGCGGAAAAGGGAATGGCGCTGATCAATCGCTTGAAGGATGTCGATGCGGTTATCATCGACAGGAATGGGGAGATGATTGCTTCGGATGGCTTTACCGACGGTGATTGATAACTATCTCGAACCAGTCACTATTTCCACTGTGCTTAACGATTTCAGAGGCCCTCTGTGGATCTTCAGTCATCGCGCCCAGTACTTCAATATTGAGACCATAGTGTATTTTGTGATACTCATTACCAGTGGCTTGAAAAAATACTATGCGGCACTGGTTTCTCGGGATAAACGAGACAACTCAGATGCCATCTACAAAAAATAGTTTTTAATGACTTATGATACGCAAAATACTGATCGCAAATCGGGGTGAAATCGCTGTCCGCATTATCCGGGCCTGTGCAGAAATGGGTATCCGCTCTGTCGCCATCTACTCCGAGGCAGACAGGTTTTCCCTGCACGTAAAAAAGGCTGACGAGGCCTTCAGTCTGGGAAGTGACCCATTGGCCGGCTATTTGAATGTACACCGCATTGTCAACCTGGCGGCTGCGACCGGTTGCGATGCGATACATCCGGGCTATGGCTTTCTCTCTGAAAATCCTGAATTGGCCACAGCCTGTGACCGTCGCGGTATCATCTTTATCGGACCGAGCGCCGAGGTCATCAGTCACATGGGCGACAAGACCAAGGCACGTGACGCAATGAAGGCTGCGGGGCTGCCGGTAACGCCGGGTTCTGACGGCAATCTGGCGAGTATCGAAGAGGCCCAGGAACTCGCGCAACAACTGGGTTACCCGGTGATGTTGAAGGCGACCTCCGGTGGCGGCGGCAGGGGCATTCGCCGCTGCGAGACACCGCAAGAGTTACAGCGAAACTATCAGAGGGTCATCTCCGAAGCCACAAAGGCATTTGGGCGTGCCGATATCTTTCTCGAAAAGTGCATCGTAAACCCCCGTCATATCGAGGTTCAGGTACTGGCGGACCATCACGGCAATGCCATTCATCTCTACGAGCGTGACTGTTCCATTCAGCGACGCAATCAGAAACTGATCGAGATCGCACCCTCACCACAGTTGGATGAGGCCCAGCGTCAGTACATCGGTGGATTGGCGGTTCTGGCCGCTAAGGCGGTGGGCTACACCAATGCCGGGACAGTGGAGTTTCTGCTCGATGATGACGGTCGCTTCTATTTCATGGAAATGAACACCCGGGTCCAGGTTGAGCACACCATTACCGAAGCCATCACCGGGGTGGATATTGTAGAAGAACAGATCCGGGTGGCGGCGGAGTTACCGCTACGCTTTGAGCAACACGAGATTGTGCACCAGGGTTACGCAATCCAATTCCGGGTTAATGCGGAAGATCCCAAAAACGGTTTTCTGCCCAGCTTCGGACGTATATCGCGTTATTATGCACCGGGTGGCCCGGGGGTACGGACAGATACAGCCATCTACACCGGATACACGGTTCCGCCCCATTATGATTCGATGCTGGCCAAGGTCGTCGTCTGGGCGCGGGAGTGGGCAGATGCCATCAACCGGGGAGAGCGGGCCTTGAGAGACATGGGCCTGCAAGGAATCAAAACCACTATCCCCTACTATCTGCAGATACTGCATCACCCACAATTCCGTTCGGGTCGATTCAATACCGGTTTTGTCGAGGCTCATCCTGAACTGACCCAGTTCTCCCAAAAACTCAGCCCGGAAGATCTGGCCTTGGTTTTGGCGGCAGCGACAGCAGCCCACACGGGCCTTTGATCAGGAGTTAACGAATGTCCAACAAGGTACAAGTCACCGATGTCATTCTACGTGACGCACACCAGTCATTGATTGCCACACGCATGCGCACGGAAGATATGCTGCCCATTTGCGAAAAGCTCGATACCATCGGCTACTGGTCGCTGGAATGCTGGGGCGGCGCCACCTTTGATTCATGTCTGCGCTTTTTGAAAGAGGATCCCTGGGAACGATTGCGCAAGCTGCGCGAGGCCCTGCCGAATACCCGCTTACAGATGCTGCTGCGCGGTCAGAACCTGTTGGGTTACAGACACTATTCGGATGACGTGGTGCGGGCCTTCGTGCTCAAGGCGGCAGAGAACGGTATGGATGTTTTCCGTATCTTCGATGCGCTTAACGATCTACGCAACCTGCGAACCGCGATCGAGACCACTAAGGAAGCAGGCAAGCATGCACAGGGGACCATCTGTTACACCGTCAGTCCCGTTCACGATGTCGCCGGTTTTGTCGCCATGGGGCAGGCGCTTCAAGCCATGGGATGCGATTCGATCTGTATCAAGGATATGGCTGGGTTGTTAACCCCCTATGCCACAGCCGAGTTGGTGAAGGCATTGACAGACGCTATCGATCTGCCACTGCATCTGCATTGCCACTCGACGGCAGGTCAGTCAGAGATGTGCCAGTTAAAGGCGATCGAGAACGGCTGCCGGCATATCGACACCGCCGTTTCGTCCCTTGCCGGTGGGACCTCGCACCCACCCACGGAAAGCATGGTAGCCGCCTTGCGCGGGACTGACTACGACACAGAACTGGACCTTGAGGCGATCCAGGAAATCGGACTCCATTTCTATGGCGTACGCAAGAAGTACCACCAGTTCGAAAGCGATTATACCGGGGTGGATACCCGGGTTCAGGTCAACCAGGTGCCTGGCGGTATGATCTCCAATCTGGCCAATCAGTTGCGTGAGCAAAATGCCCTGGATCGTATGAACGAGGTATTGGCCGAGATTCCGGCCGTGCGCGAGGACCTCGGCTATCCGCCGTTGGTCACCCCCACGTCACAGATCGTCGGTACCCAGGCCGTATTGAACGTACTGACCGGCAAGCGTTATCAAACCATTACCAACGAAGTAAAGCGCTATCTGCAGGGCGGATATGGCAAGGCACCGGCGGTGGTCAATCCAATGTTGCAACAGCAGGCAGTGGGCAGTGAAGAGTTGATTGAATGCCGTCCCGCGGATCTCTTTCAGCCCGAACTGGAACGGCTTCGTCGTGAGATTCATCCGCTGGCACAGTCCGAAGAAGATGTGTTGTCCTTCGCCATGTTCCCTGAAGTGGGCCGTAAGTTCCTCGAAGAGCGGGAAGCCGGTACGCTCTATCCTGAGCCACTGGTACCGATAAAGCGCGCGGATGACAATTCTGTGGTGGGAATTGCCGCGCCCACGGAGTTCAACATCAATCTCCACGGTGAATCCTATAATGTGAAAGTAACCGGGGCCGGCCACCGGGGGGAAGCCAAACGCCACTTCTATTTCACCGTCGATGGAGTGCCCGAGGAGGTCCTGATAGAGACATTGAGCCAAGTCGTACTCGATGGTGGTGCGCATGGCGCAGTCAAAGAGTCCATCTCCGGCAAACGGCCGAAGCCCATCGAGGAAGGACAGATTGCCACCAGTATGCCCGGCAACATTGTCGAGGTATTGGTCAAGGAAGGAGACGAGGTCAGCGTCGGCCAGCCGATTCTAGTCACCGAAGCGATGAAGATGGAAACCGAAGTACAGTCACCCATTGCAGGGATAGTAAAGAAAATCTATGTGCAGAGCGGCGACGCCGTTAGCCCCGATGAAACGCTGGTGGAGATCGAAAACGGAAGTTAAGGGACCTGTCTCTACATTTTAACTGCCTCGTTCAGCGGCAGATGAATCAAGAGAGCAGAACAATGACATTGTCTTGCCGATCCTGGTGGCGAAATTGCGCCCTGCATGCTGATGAGGAAATCATCCTAAAAAAATCAGTTGACCGCTCCATTCTGCTACTCACTTATTGTTCTTATAGAAAAAGTGTCCGCTAGGCATACTCACCCACTGGGTGAGTCACGCTACAGGGTGAATTGCACGTTTGTGGCGGCGCATGGCGGCGTTGCAATTCCTTGCAATAGCAGGCTATTGCGCGTCGTTGCGCCTTGCCC
>JASFJX010000024.1:0-14178 GCA_050119385.1 Candidatus Thiodiazotropha sp.
ATTCCCGGTAATCGAGGCCGGCCCGCCGCAGCCTTTTATCATCCAGATCGAAGCCTAGGGGGTGAATCAGATGTAATTTGCTGCCACTATTGGCACACAGGCGTATTATATTACCTGTGTTCGGTGGAATTTCCGGCTCGTAGAGCACAACATGAAACACCCCTCACCCCCGGTTGGAGAAAAAGATAACGTCGATGAACAATAGCGGCCCCTCAATCCTGCAGACTGAGTTCTGCGGTCTCAGATTCAATACACCCATTGTACTACTCTCAGGTTGTGTCGGTTTCGGCGAAGAGTACACAAGGGTAAGCGGTTTTAGCAATCGGGATGCCGGTGCCGTCTGCCTCAAGGGAACTACTCTTGAGCCTCGACTGGGTAATCAGCCTCATCGCGTCTATGAAACACCGGATGGTATGTTGAATGCCATCGGACTACAGAATCCCGGTGTCGATCACGTTATTGACGGTATTCTCCCCAGCCTCGACTTCACCGAAACCCGTTTCATCGCCAATGTCTCCGGCTCCAGCGTGGAAGAGTATTTTGAAGTGACCCGGCGTTTCGACGACTCACCCATCGATGCCATTGAGATCAATATCTCCTGTCCTAATGTCAAGGAAGGGGGGGTTGCCTTCGGTAACGACCCGGCGATGTCGGCACGGGTGGTGGAGGCGTGTAGAAGAGCGACAAGTAAACCGTTGATCACAAAACTCTCACCCAACCAGACCGATATCGCGGCTAATGCTAAAGGGTGTATCGAGGCGGGTAGCGATGCCTTCGCCGTGATCAACACCTTGATGGGTATGGCGATCGATATCGAGAGCCGCAGTCCCTTGATCGGTAATAACCAGGGCGGGCTCTCCGGGCCTGCAATAAAACCGGTGGCACTATTGAAGGTGCACCAGGTTTATCAGGTCTGTCGCAACCACAATATACCCATCATCGGCCAGGGGGGTATAACTTCAGCGGAGGATGCCCTTGAGTTCCTCATCGCGGGAGCCAGTGCGGTGGGAGTGGGTACAGCCCTTTTTTATGACCCACTTATTTGTAAAACTATCAATACAGGGATTATGCACTATTTGGAACGCCACCAGCTGCCCTCGGTTGATCATCTTGTCGGGACGCTGCAGTTGAATCAACAACAAACCACCAAATGTGGTTGCTGAGAAAGGATACTCCAGAGCATGAGCGAGATAGTCGTACACCCCACACCTGAAATCCTGAAGCGATTTCATCCGCTGGATCAACTCAACGACATTCAGCTTGAACTGCTTGGCCGTTCCATCCAGATTCATTCGGCCGGGCGTGGCCTGAAGATCCTGGAGCAGGGAGATATCACACCATTCAGTCTCTATCTCATCAAAGGCAAATTACGCTTACACTCCACTGATGGACGGGTCACGGAAGTACTCGACGACTCACCACAGGCACAAAATCCCATCGCCAACCTGATTCCTCGTCGTTATACCGTAGAGGCTGCGTCACCGACAGATTACTTAGTGATCGACAACAGTCTGCTCGAAGGCCTTTTGAATACCGATGAAGGCTATACGGCAACCGAAATCGACGCCGATAGCCAAACCGTTGATCCGGCACTTGCCGAAAGCAGGATGACAAATACCCTGGTCGATGACCTCAAAAACAACCGCCTGGTACTGCCGAGCCTGCCCGACGTGGCTATACAGGTAGGCCGGGCAATGCGGGACGAAACAACCAATGCGAGAAAGCTGGCCAATATCGTCCAGACCGATCCGGCAATCACAACCAAGTTGATCCGTGCCGCGAACAGTCCCCTCTATGCCGGGGTGACTCCGGTTGACTCCTGTGCCGCGGCGATCGTCCGCCTGGGTGCCGACGCCACCCATAAGCTGGTCCTGACCTTCGCCCTGAGGGAATTGTTCAACACCCAATCGAAGATCCTGAAAGATCAGATGCACAAACTGTGGGAACATAGCGTCAAGGTGAGCGCTGTCTGTTTCGTCCTTGGCAAAATCTCAGGACGCTTTAATCCCGAGCATGCCATGCTTGCAGGACTGCTGCATGATATCGGCAACGTGGCCATACTCAACTATGCGGATCAGTATGAGGAGTTCGGCAACGACAGCGACAAACTGGCACTGGTGATGCAGGATTTACGTGGTCGTATTGGCAGCGAGATTCTACGAAGCTGGGGCTTCATCGATGACCTGATACTGGTTACGGAAGAGGCGGAAAACTGGTTCCGGGTACATGATGGGGAGGCGGACTATGCCGACCTGGTCATTGTGTCTCAACTGCATACTTTCATCGGCAGCGAGGAGATGAAGCATCTGCCCACCCTCGACCAGGTGCCTGCCGTCAAACAGCTCGAAATAGGTGAGTTGACACCTAAACTCAGCCTGAAAATCCTCGACAAGGCGGAAGAGAAGATCAAACGAGCCCAACAGATGCTGACAGCCTGAGATAACATCCGAGCACGGCAGCCAATGCGCTACTTAAACTCAGGCACCTGGCTAGATAAATACCACTTTTCATCCTCTTCGTCATAGAGCCACACCTGCTGATCCGCGATCTCTTTCACGACCTGGCTGTCCTGAAACACATACTGAATAATGGCGACCTGAACAGCACGATTTTCACCCAACATGGAAGGTCCCTGGACCACCTCATAACTGGTAACCTTGATATTCTTAACTTCCGGGAGGGCCTTATTGCTAGCAGAATCCGGTGCTTGGAACCTCGCTGCCTGCTGGCCAGAAGTCCAGCGTATGCTCGCCTCATAGCTGCGTAAGGTATCTTGCAACGATTGCGCGCGCTTGCGCTCCCCCAGGGTCTGGCAAGCCGTGAGTAGGCTTACCAATGAAATGATGATGAGTAATTTATAAGACAACTCTTGTACCTCCACCCGTGTGATTCATCCGGGTCAAAACTATACCACCTTGGTGGGTATCACCCCTCGCTGCTCGAGTGCCTTGATCAACTCATCTACGCACGCCTCGATTGTCCTATCCTGAGTCTCTATGGTTATCTCAGGTTTTTCCGGAACATCATAGGGAGCCGATATGCCGGTAAAGTTGGCAATCTCTCCCGATCTGGCCTTTTTGTAAAGACCTTTGACATCCCGGGTTTCGCATACTTCCAGCGGGCAACTGACAAACACCTCGATGAAGTCTCCATGAGGAAACAGCCCCCTGGCTCGCTCTCTGTCTTCACGAATGGGTGATATAAATGCCGTTAGGGCGATCACACCCGCGTCCACAAAAAGCTTGGCCATCTCGCCTATACGACGGATATTTTCGCTCCTGTCCTCGGTACTAAACCCGAGATCATTACACAATCCATGGCGAACATTGTCACCATCAAAAACATAGGTACGACAGCTCCGCTGATGCAGTTCCTCCTCCAGGGCATGGGCTAGGGTGGATTTTCCGGACCCGGACAGGCCGGTAAACCACAGCAACTTGGCTCGATGCCTGTTCATTTTTTCACGCCGTTCACGGGTCACCGTCGCTTCATGCCAGACAATATTCTTACTCATCACATTCACTCCACTATTCAGAGTCGATTGCCTACGCTACCTTTAATTTTGGTATCAGGCAAATACTCTCTAAAAATTCGTGGAATTATCCACCCCCTACGTCGAAGAGACTGTTACAATGGTAGGCTTTTGTAACTGAAAGACCAAAAACTATGCTTCAAACAGATCGAGAGCCACAACGGGAAGTGATTCTTGGTGACAGCAAGATTACCCTTTTGGGTACAGCACATGTATCGCGTTCAAGCGCGGAAAAGGTCAAGCAACTACTGGAGACCGGTGACTACGATGCGGTTGCCGTGGAGCTGTGCCCAAGCCGCTACAATGCATTGATAAACCCGGACGACCTGGCAAAAATGGATCTATTGAAGGTCGTCAAGGAGAAGAGGGTCTTGATGGTGATGGCCAACCTTGCACTAGGCGCCTATCAGCAGCGGCTGGCCGACCAGTTCAATATCTCCCCTGGGGAAGAGCAACGGGAGGCTATCCGTATCGCCCGGGAATCCCATCGTGACCTGTTACTCATCGACAGGGAGATCAGCACAACGATCAAACGGGTAGCCGGCAATCTCTCCTGGTGGAAGCGGTTCACCCTTTTCACCGGCATCCTCGCATCGATCCTTTCCAAAGAGGAAGTAACCGAAGAGGAGATCGAGCATCTTAAAGAGGGTGATATTCTCGAAACCACTTTTGCCGAATTTGCAGAAGATCGCCAAGATCTCTATAACCCGCTGATCGATGAGCGCGACCGTTATATGGCTGCCAGGCTGTTGCAGGAGTTAGCGGATAAGGGACATGAAGACCTGTTGGTGGTTGTGGGTGCCGGTCATATGAACGGTATCGCCAACTATCTGCAGACCCCCATGCCCTCTCCCGATGAACAGATCAAGCAACTCGAGCAGGAACCAAAACCCAGCCGTTGGCCGAAAACCATTCCCTGGTTGATTGTGGCGCTCATCTTGAGCGGTTTTATTATCGGCTTTCAACGCAGCCCCTCCCTGGGTTTGGAGCTGGTAATCGACTGGGTGTTGATAAACGGGGGTCTCTCCGCGCTCGGTGCCTTAATCGCCGCCGCCCACCCATTGACCATCGCCACTTCCTTCATCGCCGCCCCCCTGACCTCACTGAACCCGGCAATCGGCGCGGGCGTGGTGACTGCCGCCGCGGAACTCTATCTACGCAAACCTACCGTTGCTGACTTCGCTAGTCTGCGCAACGATACCACTTCATTTCGTGGATGGTGGAAAAATCGCGTCTCCAGAACCCTGATGATTTTTCTTTTCAGTACCCTGGGTTCGGCAATTGGTACCTATGTCGCCGGATTCAGAATCTTCGAACGCTTGGTCGATTGAGTTATCAGACAACTTCAAGTGAACTCATCACATCCCTTATGCGCTTAATCCTCTCTCTATGAATCGCATCGCCCAAAAGCCTGCCCATCAAGGCTGAATCCATGCTTGCCGAAGCAGCCGCCGTTGCAGATCTTCCCGGCCGCCGAACGGATCGATCAGCTCTCCCTGCTCATCCTCGGCGATGGCATTGATTGTGAGGTCTCGCCTGGCTAGGTCCTGCTCCAGGGTAACCGAACCATCATTGATGAACTCACCCTTGGCATTACCCTCAGATCGTCGACTACGCGCAAGCGCGTACTCCTCATGGGATTGGGGATGGAGAAAAACAGGAAAGAAGCTACCGATCTGTTGAAATCCCCTGGCTAACATGGCTTCGGTGTTGGCGCCGACAACGACATAATCACGCTCCTCCACCAGTCTGCCCAAGAGTTTGTCTCTGACAGCCCCACCCACCAGATAGATCTGCATCAGTAGCCGCGTACTTCCTTGAGTTTCTTACGCGCGGCCTCGACTTTTGCCTCCGCCTCTTCAACGCGTTCAAAATATTCGGTTTTGATGCGGCTTCTTCCTCCGAGCAAGGTTTGTCGATCACCTTCACCTATCTCTTTGGCCCGTTTTAACTCCTCTTCAGCCTCTTCCAGCTCTTTAAGCGCTTTGGATACTAGAGCGCT
Organism: Candidatus Thiodiazotropha sp.; assembly: GCA_050119385.1. Classification (GTDB taxonomy): domain Bacteria; phylum Pseudomonadota; class Gammaproteobacteria; order Chromatiales; family Chromatiaceae; genus Thiodiazotropha. The sequence goes on from JASFJX010000024.1 coordinate 5,535, forward strand.
ACGTCCCGCCTCCTTTTCTAAACGCTTATCCCTGGCCTTTTCCATTGCCTTGCGTATGGCGGCATTACGCTCTTCAGTCTCAAGCCTGGATGCCTCTGAGGGGGTAGGGGCGAGTTCGATCTTCTCGACCGAACTGTCTGCCTCAGGCGGCTTATCGGTATAAGTTACATTACCATCGGCATCCACAGACCGATAGACATCATCCGCCAATAAATGAACGGGTAAAGCCATTATGAATAATGCTGGCAGCAGTATACGAATATCCATGCTAATCCTCGACTACAAGGGTTGATGACCAAACTTGTACTCATTAGACAACAATCTGCCTCTTGATGCATGAATTCATAAGAATTCATGCATGGCTATCGTAGTATCCTCTGATTATTTCCCAAAAAAGACAATTTATCTGTAATATCTTCTGGGAATGGCCTGCATTCTTTCGAGACAATCGTAGAATCATCTGCAATATTTAATATATCCAGGAAAAAAATGACCGGCTTGTGCCTGTGTAACCCGAATATTTCATCCGGTCGCTTGAAAAAGAAATTAACCAGCGGTTTTCAAGAGATATTTCTGGAATATTATCAAAGTACAAAGTGAACACTAAATTGATAGATTAGCGGTCCTTTGGTCCCATATCTGACAATGCCTTGGGGAGATATTAGATATGAATGACTTTACCGAGAAACGAGACTTTTTTCGTATGGTGGTGGAAGGTGATGTCCGATACCGCATCGAAGGCGAGAGTCAGGTCTCCTCCGGCACTGTAAAGAATCTCAGTAATTCAGGCCTGCTGATGGCCTCCGACAAGGAGATCTCGCTTGGCACCAAATTGACTATTGCCATCGTACCGGGCCATGCCATCACTCCCCCCCTGCTTGCTGAAGCGAAGGTCATTCGCTGCGATAGCAGCGACAGCGATCAATTCAATATCGCCTGTACCCTCGAGCGCATACTGGCGGAGAGCGAGGCAGGACCCGATTTTCCCTGATTCAGTTTTTGTACTTCTTATGGCAGGCCTTGCAGGTTTTACCTGTGGTATCCAGGGCCTTACCAAGGCTGGCCTTGTCGCCGTTGACGGCAGCCTTGCTCAAATTTACGGCTGCCTCTCCCAGCTTTTTGTATTTGGCTTCAAAGTCACCAAAATCCATCCAGATCTCCGGCAAGGCATCACTCTCTTCTGATTCTGAGTCCTCGGGAAAACCGGATATTAGATCCAGTCCCGAGGCGCTGGCCAGATCGCTAGCGTGTTTGGCGAATACTTTTTGATCGAAAGGGATCTTCCCCTTCATCATGTCGGACATCGCCTTCATATTCCAGCTCAAGACATTCATCACACCCTGACGGTAATCAACCGCCTTTTCTATCTCTCCGGCCCTCGCCATGGGTGCCGCAAACACTGATGTTGAGATCAGCACGCAGGCAAGCATACTCTTGGTAAAACGGTTATCACTTTTCATTCTATTTCCTCTATCATTTGACAGGATGGTATATTGACAAATTTTATAGCTGCAAAATGAAGCATCATTTTTTTTAGGCTACAATAGACGACTTGATTCATTCCTCACCACATATCTCCTGATCATAGACTGACATGCAGCAAACACCACGAATACGTGAGATACCTTACAACTATACATCCTTCTCTGACCGGGAAATTGTTATCCGGTTTCTTGGAAAACCGATATGGGAGTTGATTGAGGAGTTACGTGGCACTCGTCGCACCGGACGCTCTGCACGGATGCTGTTCGAAGTACTGGGCGACATGTGGGTTATCAGCCGCAATCCTTATCTGCAGGATGATCTGCTAGACAATGAATCACGCAGAGAGGCTCTGATCGGGGCACTCAAACATCGCCTTGATCAGTTCGAGAACCGCGCCAACAACAACCAGAAAGCCTTGACCCTGTTGCGTGCCGCACGGGAAGCCGTAGACCGTTTTGATCTGCGCTTTGACGATCTGATAAGGTTGCGTCGCCGTACCAGGACCAACCTTATCGGCCTGACCCGGGCCGATAATGTCGATTTCAGCGGCTTTGCCCGCGTCACCCATGCGACAGATGCAACGGACTGGCGGGTAGAGATACCCTTCGTAGTGATCACCCCGGACTCCGAACAGGAGATCGCGCCTATCGTCAAGGCATGTATCGATGCCGGATTGACTCTGATACCCCGTGGCGGCGGCACAGGCTATACCGGCAGTGCCGTACCCCTCGATCCCCATAGCGCGGTAATCAATACCGAAAAACTCGATTTCATCGATGAAATCGAGTATCGAACACTACCCGGTGTCCCGGAGAAGGTCCCTACCATCCGCGTCGGCGCCGGTGTCGTCACACGACGTGTCTCCGAGAGAGCGGAGGCAGAGGGACTGGCCTTCGCCGTCGATCCAACCTCACAGGATGCCTCCACCATCGGCGGCAATATCGCCATGAACGCAGGCGGCAAGAAGGCGGTACTCTGGGGCACTACCCTGGATAATCTCGCCAGCTGGCGCATGGTGATGCCGAATGGTGAGTGGCTGGAGATCGAACGCCTCAATCACAACCTGGGTAAGATCCATGAACAGGAGGAGGTGCAGTTCAGACTCACCCGTTACCATGGCGGCAGCAACACCCCGATTAGCGATCCACAACACCTCAGGATGCCGGGAAGCACTTTTCGCAAAGCAGGTCTCGGCAAGGATGTGACTGATAAATTCCTCGCCGGCCTCCCCGGTGTACAGAAAGAGGGATGTGACGGACTGATCACCTCGGCGCGCTTTATCCTGCACCGGATGCCTGACCAGGTACGCACTCTGTGCATGGAGTTTTTCGGCACTGATATCGGTAAAGCGGTACCCGCCATTGTCGAAATCAAGCACTATCTCGACAAACATGACGCAGTCCAGCTGGTAGGCCTTGAGCATTTAGATGAGCGCTATTTAAAGGCTGTCAAATACTCCACCAAGGCAGCCCGACATGAACGCCCCAAAATGGTACTCCTGGCCGATATCGCCAGCGACAACCAAGAACGACTCGAGCATACGGCCGCTGAGGTGGTACGCATGACAGAGGCCAAGGAAGGGGAGGCCTTTATTGCCAGCAGTCCGGAGGCGCGGCGCAATTTCTGGCTCGACCGTGCGCGCACGGCTGCAATTTCAGCCCATACCAATGCTTTCAAGATCAATGAGGATGTGGTTATCCCGCTGGACCGGTTAGCGGACTACAGCCGAGGCATCGAGCGCATCAATATCGAGGAGTCGATCAAGAATAAGATCCTTATTGCTGAAGAGGTCATCGCCTATCTCGCCGGTGACCACTCACTGCGCAAGCCGGACGACGACTTTGAGGCAAGTGATGAAAATCGCTCTATCCTGCAGGCGAAACTCGACCTTGCACGCGAGGCGGTAACCCAGGCCCGCCAGCGCTGGCAGCAGTTACTCACTCATCTCGATGACCCCGCCGAGGTCTATACTCAGCTCTACGCCGACAATCTACAGCAGGTTGTCCAGCCCGGTGACCGTTTGATCGATCTGCTGTTGCGGCGCGACCTGGTAGTCTCCTATCGCAATGAAATCGCAACTAACCTGGATGAGATATTCTCCGGTCAGGAGGTACGCCAAATCCGCCGGGCGATGCGGGATATCCACGCCCGTTTGAGAGACTCACGCCTGTTCGTGGCCCTGCATATGCACGCCGGCGACGGAAACGTGCACACCAACATACCCGTCCATTCAGACAACTATGCCATGTTGCAGCAGGCGGACCATGTGGTGGATCGCATCATGGCCCTTGCCACCTCTCTTGACGGTGCGATTTCAGGGGAACACGGCATCGGCCTGACCAAACTCCAGTATCTTGAAACGGACAAGCTCTCCGCATTCGCCCAATACAAGCAGGAAATCGATCCCCAGGGCCGGTTCAATCGCGGTAAGTTGATGCAGGGAGCCGACCTGGAGATGGCCTATACGCCCTCGCTACGGTTGCTGGAGCAGGAGGCTATCATCCTGGAAGAGAGTGAGTTGGGTACTCTCAACGACGAGATCAAGCACTGTTTGAGATGCGGCAAGTGTAAACCGGTCTGCATGACCCACATCCCTCGCGCCAACCTGCTCTATTCACCCCGCAACAAGATTCTTGCTACCGGCCTTATCATTGAGGCCTTCCTCTACGAAGAGCAGACACGACGCGGCATCTCCATGCAACACTTCGCCGAGATGAATGACGTAGCGGATCACTGCACGGTCTGTCATAAATGCGAAAATCCCTGCCCGGTCAATATCGATTTCGGCGAAGTGACGACCCTGATGCGCAAAATCCTCGTGGACCGGGGCAAAAAACGCCGGAATCTCGGCACTGCCGCCGCCATGACCTTTCTCAACATTACCCACCCCAGGGCAATCCGCTGGATGCGTAAAGGATTGGCCGAGTGGGGCTTCAAAGGACTCAATCTCGGTTATGCCCTGGCTGGCAAGGCCGGTATGCGCAAACCCAAAAGCCAACCTCCTAAAGCCACCACCGGCACACCAAAGCCCCAGGCCATGATGGTGGAGATGGTACAAAAACCGATCCGGGTGGAACCACCCAAATTGACCTTGCGGGATGCTTTAAAACTGGAATCCACTGACTCTGTACCGATCCTGAGTAACCCGAAAAAGGTCAATGAAGAGAGTGATGCTATTTTCTACTTTCCCGGTTGCGGCTCCGAACGGTTATACAGTGAAATCGGCATGGCCACCCTCGCGATGCTATGTGAACTGGGAGCAGAAACGGTCCTGCCACCCAACTATCTGTGTTGCGGTTATCCACAAACGTCGACCGGCCTCCACGAACGTGGGCATCGCATTACCACCGAGAACCGAGTCCTGTTTCACCGCATTGCCAACACCCTGAACTACATGGATATCAAGACCGTTGTGGTCTCCTGTGGCACCTGTATGGACCAGCTGCTGCAATATCAGTTCGAGAAAATCTTTCCCGGCTGTCGCCTACTCGATATTCACGAATATATGCAGGAGCGAGGCGTTTCCCTTGCGGGTGATCAGGACAGCGAGTATCTCTTTCACGATCCCTGTCATTCACCGATGAAACACTACAATCCACAACAGGTTGCCAGCAACCTGATGGGTAAACCCGTGCTACTGAGCGATCGCTGTTGCGGCGAGGCTGGTACCCTGGGAACCAGCCGTCCCGATATCGCCAACCAGTTACGCTTTCGAAAATCGGAAGAGCTGCACAACGGCATCGATGCGCTGAACAAACAACACCAGGGCGCACCACAGATCAAGCTTTTGACAAGCTGCCCTGCCTGCGTACAAGGTCTCAGCCGCTACACCGATGAGACGGCATTAAAGCCGGAATACATCGTAGTCGAAACCATCAGGCATCTGCATGGCGAGCAATGGCAGCAGAAGTTTATCGATCAGATGCTGAAGGATGGAATCGAGCTTGTGCTGGTCTAACTAAGTCTAAATCAATGCGACGGTTTTGAACTGCGACAGCCATCTTGCGTAGCTACTCCATGCCCTTAAATAGCAGTACATAACGTCGTTAATGAAATTCTGATGTATTTATAGGTTCCTTAACCACTCAAACAGGAATCAGCTTCCTGAAAAGCTGGTAAACACCCTAATGATGATTCCGCTAGGTCTGTGATCCTGCTTCCATAATTGTCGCTCGCGCATAAATCACGATCTTTCTTACCTCTAGTTTTTGTAAATCACGCCGATTCATTAAATACCTTTTTAGCGAACGACTGCTTGGTCGTTTGATCCTGCTTAACAAAGTATTGCGGACAGAGAAATGTGGTTTATCAAGAATAAAATTCTGATAGAGATAGCTCTGATACTAGGCATTATGCTGAGTGCATGTGGCGGTGGCTCAAGCAGCGATACATCAAGCACCAACAGCACTGAAGAACTGGATCAGATAGAGCAGGATAATCAAGACAACGATAAAGAAATAGAGCTAGGCACAACTCCGACACCAACCAATCAAAACCCCAGTGCAAATATATCAACGACACAACAGGTCACTTCGGGTGAAACAGTAACCTTAGACGGCTCCGGCTCCAGCGATCCGGATGGAGACAGCCTGACTTTTACCTGGAGTCAGACCCAGGGGACATCGATCAGCCTTGGCGACACGGCAAACCCAACCCTCAGTTTCATTGCGCCAAGCGTCGACCTGGCGACCACATACAGTTTCCAACTGCAGGTAAGTGACGGCGAACTATCCGACACCGCAACCGTTAGCATCACCGTATCACCCATAGTAGATAGTACGCCCCCCACTATCGTTGCGAAGACGCCGCAAGCAAATGCCACGGATGTCTCCATCACAACCACGATCAGCGTCGATTTCGACGAACCATTGCAGGACTCACTCGTCAATGACCAGAGTCTGCAAATAAGTCTCAATTCCAGCCCGCTCTCGGGGAGCGTCAGCTACGATGCCCAGAACAACCGCCTATCGCTGATCCCTGACAACGTTCTCACAGCTGATACGACATACACAGTCACCCTTGATAGTCACTTACAGGATCTGGCTGGAAACCCTGTGGTAAGCACCAGCTGGAGCTTTACCACGGGATCTCAATATAACCTGGGACAAACACCGCAAAGCACCATCGATCAATGTATGAGCACCAGCGACAAGGTAATGCTGACACTAGTCAATAACGCCAGGGATGAGGCAAGAAGCTGCGGCACAACGAACTATCCGGCAGTGTCGTTGGTCACTTGGAACTGCACCCTCGAGCAGGCAGCGCAAGGCCACTCCACATCAATGGCCGAGAACAACTTCTTCAGTCATACCGGACTCGACGACTCGAGCCCGGGAGACCGAATCACCGCAGCGGGCTACACCTGGCGAACCTACGGTGAGAACATCGCCGCCGGTTACCCTGATGAGGAGAGCGTCATGACCGCCTGGTTGGAAAGCCCTGGCCACTGCGCCAATATCATGAATGCCAACTTCACTGAATTGGGTGTGGCCGTTGATGAAAATCCGTCATCTCAATACCGCATCTACTGGACACAGGAATTTGCCGACAGTTTTTAGACCTCTGACAGCCGGGTGAAAAATTACTTGGCCTTAAGCGAATTGATCAATGTCCGTAACTGTTCGATGCGTGTTGATCCCTGCTCAAAAAGATCACTGCCGGCATCGCGAATAGGTTGGTTTTCTGCCTGGTTGAGGAGTGCCTCCAGCTGAGCGGAGTCGAACAGGGTTATCGCGGCCTCGAAATCGGCCTGCTCGGCACTCAACAGAGAAGGTAGCAGTTCATCCTGGGCAATCGGCGACTCCGGATCCAGAAGATCCGCCACCAGGGGACTTTCAAGCAATTCAAAATGGGCCTGACGTGCGATCTCTTCCTGCTCCAGTTCTTGATGCGCAAGGGTATCGTTACCCGCACCCTTCCACACCGATTGCATAATCACCTCCACCAGCTTCTTGATCGCCTCCTTATTGGGTGTCTGGTCATCAGCCAGACGACAGGCGGTTTCATAGGCCTGGTCGAGGCGTTCCTTCAACTCCAAAATGACATCACTCTGCTCGTAGGGACCCAGCGCCACAGCCTCTCCGACCATGTTGCGCAAATCACCGATATAGGCCACCAACTCCTCATGATCGAGACGCTGAGCCTCTGTCAATTGCTCTTGCGTCAGCCGGCGGGCCGCCTCGGGAAATAGCGGATTTTCATATTTTCGCAAAAGATGGCGTTCATGCCTTCCTGGGCGTTCACTAAACAACAAACTCATGCTCCACTCTGACATATTAAGAGGTCAAAAGTGCTTTTTACCACGAAAAGCCTCGTAATGGGCGATTTCCTCGCCTAATTCATGATTCACCAGGATAGGAGACATATTTCCGGTTTTTTTCCATTCCTCACCCATTAAAACCCGATTTATTGATGTAAATCAGTTGTTTCAGTCTCGAGAGCAACTACCCTACATGGTGCAGTGTCAATGCTGCTTTGCTTGCACATCGAGTTGCGTGAACTTTTATGGGTTAGTTCAAACCTGGAGGACAACACCATGTTAGGTAGTAATAAGGCAATCGTTGGAGCTACAGCCATTTTGATACTCGGTATTGTCGCCGCGGTACTCCTTGGCTGAATGAGTAGGGCGGTGGAGTAGTCTCCACCGCCCTTGAAAAAACAAAACACCGTTCTATATCATGGTGTTACACCATCCGGTGCACTAATCCCTAATCCACCAACCACTGAATCTGCATCCGCTCGGTTCTCGCCAACAACGAATCAGAAATATTGATATCACCGAGGTGATAATACCTCGTATATATTATGGTAATTGCCTAAAAACCTTGAATTTTACGTCCAAGGCACTAGGTATTAATCATGATACCAAACTAAAATTACTGGTATTGATGGCAAGCAAACGTCCACTTTTAAAACTTTATTTATTCATGAGGGCTAAAGAAATGTTAGGTAGTGAAAAAGCCATTATCGGTGCAATCGGTATTATTCTGCTCGGTGTTATCGCTGCAATTTTGATCGGCTAGTTCGAATGTTTCATCCGGGAACGCGATGATCGTGACGGTATCGTCGTTCAGATTAACAACCTGTATCTATTTCTGCATCGAATCCCGGATTGATCGCTTCATAGAGGGATGAATAGTCTTCATCCCCATAGCCGGCT
>JASFJX010000025.1:0-13967 GCA_050119385.1 Candidatus Thiodiazotropha sp.
CAGCGACTTTCCTATACAACTCAAGTTCACAGAGACGGCCCCAAATATAGCGTGATCCAGAAAACACAATAGGTTAGCGTATCGTTCACTTACCGGCTTCATAGCTGAGAATCGTGGGTAATCAGGAAACAATATGAGACACCACGCCAGCTTGTGCCAGCGGGAAACAGCGATAGAAATTAGCGCTTGTCTGTTCGGCAATCGCCTCTAGTGTCACTCCTTTCAAATCGGCCACAGATTGAGCCACATGGCGGACATGGATGGGCTGATTAGACTTGCCCCGGTGTGGTACCGGCGCCAAATAGGGTGAGTCTGTCTCGATCAAGATGCGATCCATCGGCACCTGCTTGACTACCTCGCGCAACTCCGCCGCGTTCTTGAATGTAATGATGCCGGAAAACGAGATATAGAAACCCATCTCCAGAGCCTGCTTTGCCATGGACCAATTCTCAGTGAAGCAGTGCATCACACCACCGACTTCATCCGCCCCCTCATCCAGCATGATTTGGATAGTATCAGTGCGGGCATCCCGAGTATGAATAATGAGAGGCAGAGTTGCCGCCTTGGCTGCGCGAATATGCTGTCGAAACCGTTCACGTTGCCAATCCAGATCCCCTTCACCATGAAAGTAATCCAGGCCGCTCTCCCCGATGGCAACCACCTTGTCATTGCGGGCGAGATTCAGTAACTCTTCAACCGTTGGTTCGTGACGCTCCTTATCATTGGGATGAACCCCTACCGAGACGGAGATCTGTGGATAATCCGCCACCAGGGCCAGCATGGCCGGCCAGGACTCAAGGTCGATGGAGACACACAAAAGATGGTCTATCCCGTTTGCAAGGGTGTTGCTCATAAAACGAGCAAAATCCCCATCATAGGGTGCAAGTGCTACGCGATCGAGATGACAGTGGGAGTCGACTAGCATGGAGATTCCTGTCTTGGGCGGTTACCCTATCGGACTGAAGACAGGCACCTGAATATTCGTCAGATGCAACAATCGAATTATAGGACGCTCAAAATTACATCGTATGAGTAGGACGATCTGACTTCAATGCGCCGGCAAGATAGGTCTCAATCTTGTTACGCGCCGCTCCACCATCCTGATCGCTAAACTGGACACCGATGCCGGCAGCTCTGTTGCCTTCAGCACCGACCGGGGTAATCCAGATAATCTTTCCTGCCACCGGCAGGCGTTCCGTCTCATCCATTAGCGTGAGTAACATGAAGACCTCGTCACCCAACCGATACTGCTTGGTTGTAGGAATGAAAAGCCCCCCAAATTGAACAAATTGCATATATGCCGCATACAAGGCATTTTTATCCTTGATGGTCAGCGAAAGTATTCCTTGTTTGGGTCCACCTGCCATACGATTATCAGTCTCTGTCTAACTCAGCTATGTTCTGCAATGACACCAGGAAATCAGCAAATTTTCCAAGGTTAATTGCGGATTTAGATTACTCTCCACGGTACTCCTGGCATCATATACCTGAAGCAGGTATTTGTGTAGAGTCTTCGCGTTTAACTTGTCGGCCATCTTTTTAAAAGCTTGAATGAGGTCCCAATTAAACAAAAATCCCTCATCTCCCCCCTCTCTCAGCCGGATCAGGTCGATCACCCAGCCCGCCATCCACTCCAGCAGTAAGACTCTGTCAAAAGCACCCCATGCCTGGGCCAGGCCGACTGGATCACGCCTCCCGCCAAGGAGTTGTAAGAAGCCTTTCGCCATCTCAATGCGTGCACTCATGAGTTCACTGTTATCGAGCTGGAGCGCCTTGAGGGGGGCACCATTTGCCAGGGTCAACAACAGAGCCGGATCTGCGTGGGTGACCTTGTCTGAGAGCCATGTGATGGCCTGAGTTTTGTGTGGAGGTTTGAAATGCACTTTCTGACAGCGACTGCGGATAGTGGCAAGCAGCCTGCCAGGCTGATCGGACAATAGCATGATCACACTTCCCGGCGTGGGTTCTTCCAGAGTTTTGAGAAGACTGTTGGCGGCGGCCCTGTTCATACGATGGGCCGGTTGGATGGCGATCACCTTGTTACCCCCCGCATGGGTGGTTAATGAGGCCTTGGCGGTAAGACTGCGGATGGCTTCGATGGTTATCTCACCACTCTTGCTCTCTTCATCCGGTTTCAACCATTGAAAATCGGGGTGGTTGCCACTGTGCAGCAACTGGCATTGTCGACAGACACCGCATGCAACGCCTTCGCTATCCCTATCCATGCAGATCATGGATTGGGCGAAACTGCGTACAAACTGCTCTTTTCCCAACCCGGGAGGTCCAGAAAGGAGTAAAGCATGGGGCAATCGATGCTGCTTCACGGCCTGCTGCAGCAAGTGCCACTGCTCATCGTGCCAGGGTAGGCGATGATAGCGTAATTCACTCACTCAGACTCTCCAGGTAGCGTTGTATTACCCTTTTGATCTGCTCTTGAACCCTCTCCAAGGCGGGCGCAGCATCGATCACCTGAACCCGGTTGGGCTCCTGAGTGGCGATCTGCAGGTATCCAGCCCTCACTTTTTCAAAGAAGTCACGCTTTTCGCTTTCGAAACGGTCGGGCTCCGAGCGCTTCCCAGCCCGCGCCAACCCCTTATCCACCGGCAAGTCGAGTAGCAAAGTCAAATCGGGGCGCAATGATCCCTGAACGAACTGTTGCAACTCGGCAATCTTCTGCAGAGAAAGCCCTCTTCCCGCTCCCTGATAGGCAAAGCTTGCATCAGTGAAGCGATCGCACAACACCCAGACTCCCTGTTCCAGGGCTGGCAGAATCTTCTGCTGTAGATGCTCCGCACGGGCGGCAAACATCAATAACAACTCTGTATCATCAGCCATACCGGTATGTTTGTGCCCCAACAGCAATTCTCGAATCGCCTCGCCAAGGGGCGTTCCACCGGGTTCCCGGGTGAAAAGCACCTGTTTACCGGCGGCCTCGAGCAGGGATTGAATATATGCCAGATTACTGCTCTTTCCGGCCCCTTCGCCGCCTTCAACGGTAATGAATCGACCTCTTGCCCCTATACTCATTCTACTCATCGCTTCAACTGATACTTGCGTACCGCCTTATTGTGCTCCTCAAGGGTTGAAGAGAAATAGTGCCCACCATCACCGGTTGCAACGAAGTAGAGTGAATTCCCCTCTTCCGGATTCAATGCCGCATGAATCGCCGCACCACTCGGCATGGCGATAGGGGTCGGGGTCAATCCTTTATGCAGGTAGGTATTGTAGGGGGTGTCGTGGGTAAGGTCCCGTTTGCGTATATTGCCATCATAACGCGCTCCCATCCCGTAGATCACCGTGGGATCGGTCTGCAACAACATGCCTCGCTCCAGACGCCTGATGAAGACTCCGGCAATCTTACCCCGTTCCTCCGGGATGCCGGTCTCCCGTTCGATAATCGAGGCCAGTATGAGCGCCTCATAAGGATTCTTCAACGGCAGCTTCTCTTTGCGCTTCTGCCAGGCCTTTTCCAATACCCTATCCATACGCTTATAGGCCCGCTTGAGAAAAGCCACATCTGTAGTCCCGCGGGGGAAGTGATAGGTATCCGGATAGAATCGACCCTCCGGATGCAGGTCGCTCAGGTCAAGATGTTGCATCACCTGGTCGTTCGACACATCCTTCAGGCTGTGTTCCAGTACCGGATGCCGTCTTATGGCAGCCATCATCTGCTCGAAAGTCCACCCCTCGATAATTGTGAGGGCATGCTGAACAACCTCCGAAGAACTGAGGATTTCAAGTAGTTTCGGTGGTGTCGTACCGGCAGGCAGATAATATTCCCCGGCCTTCAGCTTACTGGCTTGCCCCTGCCAACGGGCGATGAGTCTCAACAACAGGGGCTTGTCGAGCATGCCTCGTTGCTTCAAGTCCTGGGCCAAACTTCTAACTGTCATACCCGGGCGCAGAATATAGTTCACACCCTCCTCGGGGATATCGAGCGATTTGTTGATAAACCCTTCATACTCCATCCAACCCCAGGCAAAAAGGATGCTGACGACAAAAATCAGGATACCGAGCAAACGATTAAACATAACGCCATTCTACTGGAAAAATCTGCGGGGTGAAGCTGAATACCACTGCTGTGTATGACCCTAATATCGACTAAACCGCCCTACAGGCTTGTTCCACCCTATGGCGCAGTTCGCTGGGTATTTTATCCGGGTCAAACTGCCGTGTATCCAGGCTCGCGACCGGACAAAGCCCCATCACAGAATTAGTCACAAACATGGCATCGGCAGTCATCAGCCTATTTCGATCCAAATCGTTTATTATCAAAGGGATAGAAAGTTGTTGCGCCGTTTCAATCACCAGTTCCCTGAGTACGCCCGCAATGCCTGAACAGGAGAGATCAGGGGTGTAGATTGTATCCTCATAAAGCATGAAAAGATTGGATTGAGTACCGCAAATCACCCTCTCCCTTTCATCCATCATCAGGCACTCGACCCAGGAAGCATCCTGGCACTCTTTACGCGCCAGAACCTGCTCAAGACGATTCAGGTGTTTATGACCCGCCAGCTGACTGTTGCGCCCGATCCTGGTCTGGCAAATCTCAAGATGAATGCCTTGGGTATACCAGGTTTTTGGATAGTCAGGCCAGGGGTGGATACTGACAAGGCGCCGCGGCGAACAGGGACTGGGCGGTGTATAGCCCCTACCGCCGCTGCCGCGGGTCAGTACGATTTTCAAGACCGCCTGATCCTGTCCGGCACAGAGCCCGAGCGCCTCTTGTTCGAGCAGCTGTTTATCGCAGGGGGGGAAGCCGAGTGCAGTTTCACCACGAGAGAGTCGTGCCATGTGTCGGCGCCATAAGCAAGGCCTTCCCTGCATGACGGCCAATGTCTCGAACAAACCATCACCGTATTGCAGGCCACGATCAGAGAGCGGAATCTGATCTCCGGGTTTGCCGTTAATCAACACCTGAAACCGCTATCCAAACCAATATCTTGCACGTTGCACTCCCTCTGAACCCACGGATTCAAGTCACAATGAGTCTTGAGCCTCAAGTCACGCGGCGGAATGCCAGGGTACCGTTGGTGCCGCCAAAACCAAATGAGTTGGATATCGCCACATCCAGTTTCATCTCTCTAGCGGTATTGGGCACATAATCCAAGTCGCACTCGGGATCCTGGTTTTCCAGATTGATGGTGGGCGGCGCAACCTGATTGTACAGCGCCAGTATCGTATATACCGCCTCAGCACCGCCAGCCGCACCCAGCATATGCCCCGTCATCGACTTTGTGGAACTGACACAGAGCTTATACGCATGATCACCGAAAGCTCGCTTGACTGCCATAGTCTCCGCCACATCCCCTGCAGGCGTGGATGTTCCGTGTGCATTGATATAATCAACTTCATCCACATTGATACCACCATCCTGAAGTGCTAACTGCATACATTTGGCAGCGCCTGATCCGTCTACGGAGGGCGCCGTCATGTGGTAGGCATCGGAGTTCATGCCAATACCTACCAATTCCGCATAGATCTTCGCACCACGCGCTTTGGCCATCTCATACTCCTCCAGCACGACCACACCCGCGCCATCACTGAGTACGAAACCGTCCCGGTCTTTATCCCAGGGGCGACTGGCTCCCTGAGGGTCGTCATTTCGACGAGAGAGCGCCCGTGCCGCTGCAAATCCACCTAGACCAACCGGTGTTGTGGCCATTTCCGCGCCCCCGGCAATCATCACATCGGTACGCCCATGCCGGATCATCATCGCAGCCTCGGCGATGCTGTGAGCACCAGTGCTGCAGGCGGAAACAATCGAATAGTTCGGTCCCTTAAACCCGTACATGATAGAGAGATTACCAGATACCATGTTAATGATGCTTGCAGGCACGAAAAACGGCGAGATCTTACGTGGACCGCCATCCAGGTAGGCCTGGTAGCTGTTTTCTATACCGCTAATGCCACCGATACCGGAACCAATCAGAACACCGATACGCTCGGCATTCTCCTCAGTCACTTCCAGCTCCGCATCTTTGATCGCTTGAATACCCGCAGCAATACCATAATGGATAAACTTATCCATTTTCTTGGCTTCTTTTTTTGCTACATAATCGGTAATTTCGAAATCGTAAATGGGACCACCAAACCGGGTAGAAAATGAACTCACATCAAAGTGTGTAATGGGTTGGATTCCGCTCTTGCCAGCCTGAATATTATCCCAGGATGAAGGAATATCCAGCCCGACAGCCGTGACCGTACCTAATCCCGTAACGACAACCCGTCTTGCAGTCATATATGACTACCCCCAAAAGTTCAGTGGTGTTGCTGAATAGCAAAAAGGCCGTGCTCCTTTCGACTGATAGAGCTTAACGGCCTGTGCTGAGATATAAAAATCTTGGTGTAAAGATTAACTGTGTGCGTTGATGTAATCGACAGCAAGTTGCACAGTCGTGATCTTTTCAGCCTCTTCATCAGGAATCTCGGTTTCGAATTCCTCCTCGAGAGCCATTACCAATTCCACTGTGTCGAGAGAGTCAGCGCCAAGATCATCAACAAATGAGGCTTCTAACGTCACCTCCTCTTCCTTCACGCCTAGTTGTTCTACGACAATTTTACGAACTCGTTCTACGACATCGCTCATCTTATTAATTTCCTCTGGATTATCCGACGGCCTCGAAAAGGACCGATGCGGTATTGTAGTAACAAAAAACACTCGAGAAAAGCGGAATCCTCAGAAAGCTTTATATATCTCAAATCCATAAAATTTTATCATGAATAACAATGTATTATTGATCTATATTTATGCGAAATATGAGAATTGATCCCGAGTTAGCACCTATCAATTCATGTACATCCCACCGTTAACATGGAGCGTTTCACCAGTAATGTAACGTCCAGACTGCCCCGCCAGAAACAATACTGCATTGGCAACATCTTCTGGTGATCCCAACCTTTGCAACGGGATGGCATCTTCTAAACTCTTGCGTTGCGCATCAGGTAACTCGTTCGTCATATCGGTCGCGATAAAGCCCGGGGCGACCGAATTTACAGTGATGCCTCTCGATCCGACCTCCCTGGCCAGAGAGCGCGTAAAACCGTGAATCCCCGCCTTGGCGGCGGCATAATTAGTCTGCCCGGCATTCCCCATTGCGCCAACAACAGACGAAATATTGATAATACGGCCCTTTCTCACCTTCATCATGCCACGCAACACCGCCTTGGAAAGACGAAAGACAGAGGTTAAATCGGTGTTGATAATACTCTCCCACTCTTCATCCTTCATACGCATGAGAAGGTTATCACGAGTTATTCCGGCATTGTTCACCAATATTGTGAGATTACCGAAATCCTTGCCGACCGTCTCCATGAGCGCATCGATAGATTCGGCTTCAGCCACATTCAACACCATGCCACAACCGGTATGGCCCGCAGCGTTAAAACGTTCAGTAATCCCTTGAGCTCCAGCCTCAGAAGTGGCTGTTCCGATCACCGTTGCCCCTGCCCCCGCCAAGGCATCGGCAATGGCTGCACCGATCCCGCGACTGGCGCCAGTCACCAGTGCTATCTCATTCTCCAGACTCATTTCAATGTCTCCTGCGCTTGCATTAAGCTTTTTGTATCAAATACAGGTAATCCGTTTAAACTACGTTCGATTCTTTTAGTCAATCCGGCAAGAACCTTTCCCGGTCCCGCTTCAACTAGACTCGATACACCCGAAGCCGCCATCATCTGCACCGTTTCTACCCAGCGCACCGGACTATATAACTGAGCGGCAAGCTGCTTTCGAATCGACGCGGCATCTGTTGCCAACGCAACATTTGCATTGTGAATAACCGAGATCCTGGGTGGCGCAATGACGATCCTATCAAGCAGTTCAGCCAAGCGATCGGCAGCCGGTTTCATCAAGACACAATGGGATGGCACACTGACAGGTAGCGGTAATGCACGTTTGGCGCCGGCCTCCTTAGCCAATGAGCATGCCCGTTCCACCGCCTCTTTATGACCGGCTATGACAACCTGTCCAGGGGAATTGAAATTCACAGCCTCGACTACATGACCGGATGCGGCTTCGGCACATACCGCCTTAACCTGATCGTCATCGAGCCCAAGAACGGCCGCCATCCCCCCCATTCCTTCCGGTACAGCCTCCTGCATAAAGCGGCCCCGCTCGGCCACCAAACTGATTGCGTCGGCAAATTCAAGCGCACCTGCACAGACCAAGGCGGTATATTCTCCCAGACTGTGCCCCGCCATGAGTTGTGGTACCCTGCCGCCTTGATCCAACCAGACTCGCCAAACAGACACCCCGGCCGCAAGCATCGCAGGCTGTGTCTTCATCGTCTGGTTGAGTATCTCTTTTGGACCATTCTGAACCAGATCCCACAGGTCGTAGCCCAATGCCTCCGTAGCCTCGGAAAATGTCTGATTGACGATTGGGTGGGATGCCGCCAACTCACTCAACATCCCAACGGATTGAGATCCCTGCCCTGGAAATACGATACCAAACGATGAATCATTCATAGCTTAACTACTGTTATAACATTAAAATTTCGCTAACACCGATCCCCAGGTAAAACCGCCACCAAATGCTTCCATAAGGATGGTCTCACCCCGTTTGATCCGGCCATCTCTGACCGCCACATCCAAGGCTAGAGGCACCGATGCAGCAGAGGTGTTACCATGTTCATCCACTGTGATGACCACTCGGTCCATCGGTGTCTGGAGCTTTCTCGCAGTGGCATTGATGATTCTTATGTTGGCCTGATGCGGAATCAACCAATCAATATCGGATTTTTCCATATTGTTCGCGGCCAATGTCTCATCGACGATCCGGCCCAAGGTGGTTACCGCGACCTTGAAGACCTCATTACCCTTCATCTCGACATACGCAGAACCCTGCTGAACATCTTTATAACAGCGAGAGATACCGGTAGGAACCTGAAGCAGGCTCTCATAGGCACCATCCGCATGCAGGTGAGTGGATATGATACCCGGCTCATCGCTCGCTTCGATGACAACCGCGCCGGCACCGTCACCAAACAATACACAGGTATTTCGATCACTCCAGTCAAGGATGCGGGAAAAGGTTTCAGCGCCAACAACAAGCGCCCTTTTTGCCGTCCCGGCCCGAATGAAATTATCCGCGACACCAAGGGCATAAATAAACCCCGTACAAACAGCCTGGACATCAAACGCAGCCGGCCCTCGAATCCCAAGGCGAGCTTGCAGGAGACAGGCAGTGCTGGGAAAAACCTGATCGGCGGTTGTTGTGGCAACCACAATCAGATCGATATCACTGGCCTTGAGATCTGCCATCTGAATAGCCTTACGCGCGGCCTTTTCAGCCAGGTCACAAGTGAATTCGTCATCGGCAGCGATATGGCGTTTACGGATACCGGTGCGACTGACTATCCATTCATCAGTGGTATCGACGATCTTTTCAAGATCTTGGTTGGTGAGTGTCTTTTCAGGCAGATAACCACCAGTCCCCGTGATACGCGAAAAAATCACGCAATTTCCCTCTTTTCCAGGTGAGTTTTTACCTGTTCAAATATGCGCCGGGGGACATCGGTAGAAACCTCTTTACGGGCAATACTGATCGCATTCATGAAGGCCAGTTTGTCAGCGCTACCGTGGCTCTTGATGACTATTCCGCGCAGACCCAACAGACTGGCGCCGTTATAACGTCTGTGGTCGATACGTTTGCTCAAGGCCTTCAAAACAGGCTTTGCAATCAGACCTGCTAATTTTGTCAGCCGATTCTTTTTGAACTCAAGCAACATAGAGTGAAGGATCATCTTTGCCACACCTTCACTGCTCTTCAGTGCGATATTGCCGACAAAACCATCAGAGACAATCACATCTGTACCGCCCTTGAAGATATCGTCACCTTCGACGTAACCGACGTAGTTCAGTGAGCTCTGCAGCAATAGCTCATGGGCCCCTTTGACCTGTTCGTTTCCCTTGATCTCTTCCTGTCCGATATTCAGCAGACCGATTTTCGGCTGGGCAATGCCCATTACGGCTGCCACCGTTTCACTGCCCATGACAGCAAACTGAACCAGGTGTTCAGCACTGCAATCCACATTGGCGCCAAGGTCCAGCATAAAAGTCTGACCGGTCATAGATGGCATGGCAGTGATCATCGCAGGTCGATCTATGTTTGGCAGCATCTTTAGCACAAAGCGCGAGGTTGCCATCAGCGCCCCGGAGTTGCCGGCACTGACGCAGGCGTTCGCATCCCCGCTCTTGACCAGATCGATCGCCACACGCATTGATGAATCTTTCTTGTTTCGCAGGGCCTTAGATGGCAGTTCATCCATCTCAACCGTCTGGGAAGCATGCTTGATTTTCAGCCGTTCTCCAAATGAATGCGACCCCAGCTTCTTGCTCAGGATTTCTTCGTCGCCAACCAGAATAATCGCTGTTTCGCGATCATTTCGGAGATACTCCTTGGCGGCAGGTATAACGACATCCGGGCCGATATCCCCTCCCATGGCATCCAATGAGATTGTTACTGGCTTGTTCATAAATTAACGATTCGCCCACCCACCGAAACACGTTGGATCGTTTATCATTTTTCTAAGTTTAAACAGAATCCTGCGACACTATCGGATGCAACAGGAACACCCACATAACAAAGGGGATGCCAATTGAAGATTCTGCCTTTCAATTGAAGAACCCAACAAGGTGTCAACCTTGATGGGTTTCATCAACATTAAACAGTGAGAACCGGGAGATCACTCGCCCCTTGTATTGACTACCTTACGGCCTTTGTAGAAGCCATCTGCGGTAACATGGTGGCGAAGGTGGGTTTCACCCGAAGTGGAATCGATTGAGAGTGTTTCACCTTTCAGCGAATCATGTGCGCGACGCATGCCACGCTTTGAAGGAGTCTTTCTATTTTGCTGAACAGCCATGGCTGATCTCCCGAATATTCTTTCTGTTAATTAATTTAATCTTTATCCCGCTTAAGCTCCGCCAGAGCCGAAAACGGGTTTGTTCGTTCTTGCCCACTGCCCTCGATTGGCGTTTCTCCAGCCACTCCCGATGCAGGCGCATGACAGGCCCCAGGATCATGCATGGCCACTTGCGGCAGCGCCAGAAGCAATTCGTCTTCCAGCAAATCCCTGAATATCACCTGATCATCCTCAACCAAACAGGGATCCAGGTCTTCAGGTAGCATCTCAGCCTCATCCACCCCTTGGACAAACGCGACAGACAGGTGAATTTCGATAGGTAGATTCACCTCTTCGAGACACCGCTGACACTGCAGTGACAATACCGCTTTGAGCCATCCGCTAAGTATCGCCCGCCGCTCCTGGTCACGCCCAAACATCAGTTTGAAACTGACATTTCCTGCCGGTTTCAGCAAGCAAGCGCTCAGCCTTGAAAAGGTCTCCAGTGCAAGCTCTCCGCCGATCTCTTTGCCAAGATCGGCGAAACGCCATGGATCTAACCGATCAGGAAAGCGCTTCGACATAAGCGGGCAATAATATTATGAGTAAGGCACCCATGTCAAAATGACATGGGTGCTGAGGATTCAGGAACCGACCAGGGCCAGCAGGATGCCGGCAGCCACCGCAGATCCGATGACGCCCGCCACATTGGGCCCCATGGCGTGCATCAGCAGAAAATTGTGGTGGTTGGACTCCAGACCGACCTTATTCACCACACGGGCCGCCATCGGCACCGCCGAGACCCCCGCAGCGCCGATCAGTGGATTCACTTTACCGCCGGTTACCCGGTACATGATCTTGCCCATAATGACACCGGTCGCGGTACCCACGCAGAAGGCAAAGGCCCCAAGCGCTAAAATCCCCAAGGTCTCGACAGTTAGGAACTTATCAGCCGAAAGCTTTGATCCCACAGCCAATCCCAGGAAGATGGTCACTACGTTGATGATCTCGTTCTGTGAGGCATGGCTCAAGCGCTCCACAACACCACTCTCTCTCAGCAGATTACCGAACGTGAGCATACCGATCAGGGGCGCCGCGGAAGGCAGGAAGATTGCGCACAGGAACAATACCGCGAATGGAAAGAGAACCTTCTCAAGCTTGCTGACGTGACGTAACTGCTGCATCTCCACATTGCGCTCTTTATCGGTGGTCAAAAGGCGCATGATCGGTGGTTGGATAATCGGGACCAGAGCCATATAGGAGTATGCCGCAACGGCTATAGCCCCCAACAGGTCGGGAGAGAGCTTGGAGGCCAGAAATATCGCTGTCGGCCCATCGGCACCACCAATAATAGCGATGGCCGACGCATCAGCCAAACTGAACTCAAATCCCGGAATAAAATTCAGCGCCAAGGCGCCCAACAGGGTGACAAAGATACCAAACTGAGCCGCGGCACCGAGCAACAGTGTCCAGGGCATGGCGATCAGGGCACCGAAGTCGGTCAATGCACCGACCCCCATGAAGATCAGCAAGGGGAAAACACCGGTCTCTATACCCACATGGTAGATATAACCCAGTAATCCCTCAGGGCCACCGATGCCGGCAAGAGGAATGTTACTCAGGATGGCACCAAATCCAATGGGTACCAATAAGAGTGGCTCGAACTTCTTAACAATTGCCAAATAGATCAACAAGCAGCCGACACCCATCATGAGCAGCTGCCCCCACTCCAAATTGGCCAGTCCGGTTGACTCCCAAAGCGGCTGAATACCTATTTCAATCATATCAAGAAAGACTCAATAGGGGCGATCCAACATGCACGGATTCACCCTCTTTTACCAAAATCTGAGCAACGGTTCCTGCTGTAGTGGCACGAACTTCTGTCTCCATCTTCATAGCCTCCAGAACCATCACAACATCACCGGCAGCAATAGTCTCCCCTACTGCCACTTTGATGGCATGGATGTTACCGGACAGCGGCGCGTTAATCACATCCCCACCCGTACTGGCTGCGGCGGCCGGAGCAGCACTCGGTACCGCAGCAGGGGCTGATGTTTGAGCCACTTCAGACACCGCGCCTGACGGCGTAACCTTGACATTGTAGGTAACCCCGTTGACCTCAACCTGATAGGACTCTGGTCCCCCCGTAACACCCGTCGCTGACGCGGGTGCAGCCGCCTGGGCTGCGGCAGGTGCTGCCGGTTCGCTACCCGGTGCCGGCTCAAACGCATCCGGATTGCCACGATTTTTAAGAAACTTCAAACCAACCTGTGGGAACAGCGCATAGATGAGCACATCATCCACTTCATCGGCAGCGACCTTGATCCCATGCTCATCAGCCAGTCCATGAAACTCCGCGGTAAGCTTGTCCATCTCATCATTCAGTAGATCAGCAGGACGACAGGTAACAGGCTCGGCTCCGTCAAGGACTCTCATCTGTAACTCGCTGTTTACCGGTGCAGGAGTGGCGCCATACTCACCCTTGAGTACACCTTCGGTCTCTTTGGCAATGCTTTTATAGCGCTCACCCATCAGGACATTGATGACCGCCTGGGTTCCAACGATCTGTGAAGTCGGTGTCACCAGAGGGATATAACCCAGATCTTCGCGCACTCGGGGTATCTCTTCGAGCACCTGATCCAACTTATCAGTAGCACCCTGCTCCCTGAGCTGATTCTCCATGTTGGTTAACATGCCTCCAGGCACCTGTGCTACCAGGATACGAGAGTCGACACCCTTGAGTGATCCTTCGAACTTGGCATACTTTTTACGCACTTCGCGGAAATAGGCGGCAATCTCTTGCAACAGGTTCAAATCCAGTCCGGTGTCACGGTCGCTCTCCTGGAGTATCGCCACAACCGACTCTGTCGCCGAGTGCCCGTAGGTCATACTCATGGACGAGATGGAGGTATCGACCATATCGATACCGGCTTCAGCCACTTTGATATTGGTTGCTGTGCTCATGCCTGTTGTGGCATGACTCTGCATGGCGATGGGTATAGAGATGGCTTCCTTGAGTCGGGTCACCAACTCAAAACCTACATAGGGATTCAACAGTCCAGCCATATCCTTTATACAGATCGAGTGGCAGCCCATCTCTTCCAGGCGTTTTCCCATATC
>JASFJX010000026.1:0-13950 GCA_050119385.1 Candidatus Thiodiazotropha sp.
TTCGAAGCGCACCCTCTAACTCTCTGATGTTGGAACGTATTCGTTTTCCCATGAAGAAAGCGACTTCGTTGGGTAGCTCTACATTCAGTTGAAGCGCTTTACTTTGCAAGATAGCAACTCGTGTTTCTAGATCCGGTGGTTCGATGGCTACAGTGAGGCCCCATCCAAAACGCGATTTGAGTCTCTCCTCCAGGCCGCTGACCTCTTTTGGAAAGCGATCGCTGGAGAGAATAATCTGTTGCTGCGACTCAAACAACGCATTGAAAGTATGAAAAAATTCTTCCTGGGAGCGTTCCTTGCCGGCAAAAAACTGAATATCGTCGATCAATAGTGCATTGACTGAACGATAGCGTTTTTTAAATTGCTCTATTGTATTGTGCTGCAGCGCTTTTACCATCTCAGCTACGAAACGTTCTGAGTGAAGGTAGACTACACGTGCATGTGGATTCTTCTTCAACATCATATTACCCACCGCATGCATGAGATGGGTCTTGCCCAAGCCGACCCCACCATAGATGAAAAGTGGATTATAGGCTTTACCGGGGTTTTCGCCGATTTGCATCGAAGCGGCTCGTGCGATCTGATTTGACTTACCTTCGACAAAAGTTTCAAAAACGAAACTTTGGTTGAGATTACTTTCAATCGTCGGTTTGTTACGTGCGACCGGCTTGGGCGCTTGAGAGGCTAAAGGTTCATTTTTCTTTGCTGCTGGTCGTTTTTTACTGCCAATTTCTACCTTGACTGTCGGCGGGTTGCCATCGCACAGAGTATTCAGGTGATCCTGAATGGTCGACAGGTAGTGATTGCGAACCCAGTCTAGTACGAATCTGTTAGGAGCGAGCAGCTTAAGGGAATTTTGTTCTTCAACGATTTGTAATGGGCGTATCCAGGTGTTGAACTGTTGTGGTGATAACACCTGTTCGAGATGTTCTGTACATCGTTGCCAAAGGTTCAAGTTCTCTCTCCAGCAGCGTTGGATGAGTTGAGATCGATTCCTATAACCAGCTAATCGGCTCTTAGACGCCCTCTGGCCATACACTATTAGGCTACCAAGTCTACCTCCGGTTGGTATAGTTATCTATAGCCGAAGAGGCGTTGACTTACACTTTTTTTCGTGGGTTTTTCTATTGACACGGATAGCTAAAAAGGACTAGTCTACGCGTCTTTTTTCCGACCAAAATTTATTTCTCCATTTTATTGGCGAATCTACCGGTAGACAGCTATGAAAAGAACCTTTCAACCCAGTAATCTGAAAAGGGCGCGTACCCATGGTTTTCGTGCGCGTATGGCAACACGCAATGGCCGTAAGGTGCTGAAAGCACGTCGGTCCAAGGGGCGGGCTCGCCTGGCACTCTGATTAAATTAAGCTCCTTGCCTATCTCTGACGGGTCTTTCCCACGTCGTTGCCGACTTGTTAAGCCCACTGATTACCGTCGGGTTTTTAATATTGGGGAACGCTCCTCAGATAGATTGTTTCTGGTACTTGCTACTTACAACCAGCTTGATTGTGCACGACTCGGATTGGCAGTTTCTAAAAAAACCAGTCCCAGTGCGGTTGATCGAAATCGCATTAAGCGACTGATCCGAGAAAGTTTTAGACAGAACCAGACACAGCTTTGCGGACTTGATCTTGTCGTTGTCTCTAGACATGGCGCCGTAAATGCCGAGAATAGGCAGTGTTTGAAATCCCTTGGACAACATTGGCGAAAGGTGGTGGAAAAATGCGCCGCATCATGATCGCTCTTATCAGGCTCTACCAAACGATTCTGAGCCCGTTTGTCGGCCAACACTGCCGTTTTTATCCGAGTTGTTCCAGTTATGCGCTGGAAGCCCTGGAAAAGCATGGCGCCTTGCGAGGGCTCTGGCTCTCTTTGAAGCGTGTCTCCCGCTGCCATCCTTGGCATGAAGGCGGAGTAGATCCGGTACCCGAACCCCAAAAAAAGCAGTTACATGGATAATATTAGACTGATCCTATTTTTTGTTCTCGCCTTTGTCGGTTTGCTGCTCTATCAGGCCTGGCAACAGGACTACGGCCCGCAAAGCCAAACCAAACCACAAACTGCGTCTACTCCGGCTGGTCATGGCCCTGATATTACAGATGAATCGGCGGCTGTGCCGACAGTTGAAGTAAAGGCGGAATTACCAGCTACAGCCGGTTCGGATAGGATGGGAGATTCTACCGCGGCGATCCGAGCTGAGATATTAAGCGTCGAAACGGATCTTCTTAAGTTGGAGATATCGACTCTAGGGGGCACGGTTCAGAGGGCGCTGTTGCTTGACTATCCCATATCTCTTGAGCAGCCTGAATTAAAGGTTGAGCTTCTAACTCCTCGTGATCCCGACATTTTTATCGCCCAATCCGGTTTGATTGGCAGTCAAAAAGGTAATGCGCCGGATCATGAGGCGATCTACCAGTCACAACAGGTCAACTATGAATTGGCTAATGGTAGTGATGAGCTGATAGTACCGCTTGTCTGGACCAACAGTGATGGTGTCAAGGTCACCAAGGAGTTTGTATTTCGTCGTGGCAGTTACGTGATCGATGTTCGTTATCAGATCGATAACCAATCCACTCAGGAATGGGCTGCCAGGGATTATGGACAGTTGCAACGCATGGAGCCTAGTAGTGACGGCAGAGGTTTTACCACCTATACCTACACGGGCGGTGTCTACTATAACCCACAGGATAAGTATGAAAAGGTGGACTTCGACGAGATGGCGAAGAAGAAGCTGAAGGTCGAATCGGATCATGGTTGGCTGGCTATGATTCAACACTATTTTCTAAGCGCTTGGATACCGCCTAAGGAGCAGGTCGATCACTACTACACCAATGCGCTTACAGGTGGCAAGTATCTGATCGGCAGTTATTCTCCCACTGTTACCGTTGCGGCCGGCGAAAGCTCGACCTTGACCCGTCAGCTCTATATCGGTCCGAAATTGCAAGATCAGTTGGAGACGATTGCAGAGGGGCTTGAACTGACGGTTGATTACGGTTGGTTGACGGTGATTGCAAAACCTATCTTCTGGCTTCTGAAGACTATCCATAACTTAGTCGGGAACTGGGGTTGGTCTATTATCATTCTCACCCTGTTGATAAAAGCAGCCTTTTTCAAATTATCTGAAACCAGCTATAAGTCGATGGCGAACATGCGCAAGTTCACGCCCCGAATACAGGCGATCAAGGATCGCTATGGGGATGACAAGCAGCGCATTCAGACTGCCATGATGGAGCTTTATAAGAAGGAGAAGATCAATCCGCTCGGTGGTTGTCTTCCCATATTGGTTCAGATACCGGTCTTCATCGCGCTCTACTGGGTATTGCTGGAGAGCGTGGAATTACGCCAGGCACCATGGATTCTCTGGATAGAAAGCCTATCGGAAAAGGACCCCTATTTCATTCTGCCACTGATAATGGGTGTCTCAATGTTTGTGCAGCAGAAGCTCAATCCGGCACCACCCGATCCGATGCAGGCAAAGATTATGATGACACTACCATTTGTCTTTACTATCTTCTTCGCTTTCTTTCCGGCTGGATTGGTACTTTATTGGGTGGTAAACAACCTGATATCAATTACTCAACAGTGGTATATCACGCGCAAGATAGAACAATCAGCGGGCTGATCAGGGCCTTATGCAGCCGGTTGATACGATCTCGGCTGTAGCGACCCCTCCGGGCCGGGGTAGTGTGGGTATTGTTCGCGTTAGCGGACCAGACTGCTGCAAAATAGCCCAGGGGCTGCTGGATTGTCTGCCACCTCCAAGAGAGGCATGTTTCAAGCCGTTTCTCGGTCAGAGCGGTGATGTGATCGACAGCGGTCTGGCGATTTTTTTCCCCAATCCTCACTCATTCACCGGTGAGGATGTGCTCGAACTTCAGGGACACGGCGGTCCGATTGTGATGGATCTGCTTTTGCAACGTACTCTTGCATTAGGGGCTCGGCTTGCCCGTCCCGGAGAGTTCAGTGAACGGGCCTTCCTCAATGGTAAGCTTGATCTTGTCCAGGCCGAAGCCATAGCAGACCTGATTGATGCGGAGAGTCAAGCCGCAGCTCGTTCGGCGACACGTACCTTGCAAGGCGCATTTTCGAACAAGGTACACCAACTGGTGGAGCTATTGATCGAACTGCGCCTCTATGTGGAGTCAGCTATCGACTTTCCCGAGGAAGAGATAGACTTTCTCAATGATAAGATTGTAAGTGAGCGCTTACATTCAATTCTCCTTGAGATTGAGTCTACCCGACAAAGCGCCC
Organism: Candidatus Thiodiazotropha sp.; assembly: GCA_050119385.1. Lineage (GTDB taxonomy): Bacteria > Pseudomonadota > Gammaproteobacteria > Chromatiales > Chromatiaceae > Thiodiazotropha. The sequence goes on from JASFJX010000026.1 coordinate 4,251, forward strand.
ATACCGGGCGATTGCTCAGAGATGGTGTAACCCTGGTGATTGCCGGCAGACCCAATGCCGGTAAATCGAGCCTGTTGAATGCCCTGGCCGGTGCCGAGGCTGCTATTGTCACTGATATACCCGGCACAACCAGGGATCTTTTGCGCGAACGCATTACCATCGACGGCATGCCTATCCACATCATCGATACTGCTGGTCTGCGTGAGAGTCATGACCCGGTGGAGGCGGAAGGTATCCGTCGAGCAAGACAAGAGATTGAGCAGGCTGATCGGGTTCTCTGGGTATTTGACGATGCAACGGATCCGCAACATCTCGCTATTGATAGGGACCAACTTCCTGAGGGCGTACCGGTCACCCTGATCCGAAATAAAATCGACCTTGCAGGCAAGGCTGCAGGCATAGTAGACGATGAGGGTGAGGTTGAAATCGCTCTATCGGCTACCGGGGGTGAGGGTATAGAACTGCTAAGAGCCCACCTTAAAGCCTGTGTGGGTTATCGACATCTGGGAGAAGGTGAGTTTATCGCAAGACGCCGACATCTTCATGCCCTGGAGAGAGCCATTGAGCATCTTCGTCAAGGTGAATTGATTCTTCAACGGGATCGAGCGGGTGAACTGTTGGCTGAAGATCTACGTCTGGCTCAGCAATCCTTGTCGGAGATTACCGGTGAATTCACTGCAGATGATCTTTTGGGGCGTATCTTCAGCAGCTTTTGTATCGGGAAATAATGTTTAATATTGGCTGCTAAATCAATAGCGTTTTATTGATCGAGCACATTGTAGACGTGATAAAGTCAGGGCTAACTATATTGCAAATGAGTGACTTTCTGAACTAGGAGACGATAACATGCTGGGTGAATCCCATGATCTGCTACATGAATTTCCGGAATATGCCGATAAGATTGCTGAGTTACGCGCCAGTAATGATGTCTTCCATAATCTAATGGATGAATATGACTGGTTGGATGCGCATATCCGCAAACTTGAGGAGTTACATAACCCTGTTTCGGATTTTCACATGGAGGAGATGAAGAAGCGCCGTGTATTATTAAAAGACAGGTTGTATGCTATTTTGCATGACTGATTGATTTCATCTGCGTTGCGGATGAAACTGTCGAACTTTTTGCGCGAATGCGCGCTGTTGTTCCTTGTCACTCGTTTGTGGCGCATAGCGTAAATTGATATAGAGATCGTTTATCGTCTTGATCTGGCTAGCTAGGTCCGGGCGGTTGCGGGCTGCCCTCTTTGCAAAATCCATGGGACCCTCATAGTCTCTTCTAGTGAGTCCGACACGTGAGAGTTTTTTGCAAAAGCGTTGATAGAGTCGTTGTGTTTGGGTGAGCCTCAATCTTCCCTGGCGGATGATATTATAGAAAACAATCAACAAAATAATGGTCACTGTTCCTATGGTGATCAGGCTCCACTGGATTGAGGTATAGGTATCGAAACCGAAATTACGCATCAGGGTAAATTGATGCTCTCTACTGTAACCGATAATCCATTGACGCCATTGAATATTGACACTATCCATGGCGTATGTGAACTGACGAATCATCGATGCGGTTATACCACTGCCTTCTATCTCGAACAGGGCCGGAGCGCCCTCTTCGCTGAAATCCAAGCGTAATGGATATTCTATGCGTTCCGGGGCGACCGCAGCGGTGGGATCCACTCTGACCCAGCCTCTGTCCTGCAACCACACCTCTGACCAGGCATGGGCATGATACTGGCGTATAATAAAATAACCGCCTAAATCATTGTATTCTCCCCCCAGATAACCTAGCACCAGACGCGATGGTATGCCTGCAATTCGCATCAATTGGTTAAAGCTTGTGGCATAGTGTTCGCAAAAGCCGGCCTTGCCTTCAAAAAGAAACTCATCAACGGGGTTATTCAGATAGGTGGGTGGTGAAAGGGTATAAACAAATGGATTAGTGTTAAAGTAATCCAATGCCTGATCAACGATTTCTTTGTCAGATGTGGATTCTGTCTGCCAACCGGCAACCAGTTGGCGTTGTTTCTGTGTCACCTTATCGTTGAGTTGCAGTGCCCTTTGGCGTAAGACGGGTGAAAGCGCTGTCATACTATATCGGGTAGCTGAGTGAAGGCTATATTTTTTAGGTTGTGTAAGTGGTTCGTTGTAAAGTAACCGAAAATCATGGGTTAACCTGCTTCGGGCCGGTGCTTCGAGGGGGATATCAAGCGCGATTAGCCACTTTTCATCATGTGGTTCGATAAAGACCTCATACTTGATCGGTTGCCCTATTATGACAAGCTTGGTTTTCAGAGGTGGTATGGGTATTAGCTTATCCGTGTACCAGCTATAGCCATCGGTATCCCATAGGACTAAAGCACGCCAATAGCGCTGCTCTGTCGGTGGTGGTGGTTGATTGAATTCTGCCCTGAATGCAACTTCCGAGGATTCTATCAGATCACTGACTGAACCGGGTGTGACGCGATCACTAAGACCCGTCCTTGCGGATGTATCTGAGCCAAAACTCCAAAGTGGTTGCGTGATACGTGGAAAGACGATGAACAGGATAATTGCAATGGGTAGTGCCTGAGCAGTTATCTGAATGGTTTTATGAATAGGTTGTAGAAAATTCTTAGGTGGTGTTACCCGATTTATCTCCAGTAACAACGCTGTAAGAGCGGTAATCGTGATGATGAGATAGAGGGTTAACAGTAATGATTGGCTGAACAGGAATTGGGTGATGACGACAAAGTAGGAGATAAAGACAGAAACATAAATATCTCGACGTTTTTTAATCTCCAATACCTTAAGCATCAGCATTATGCTCAATAATGCAACACCTGCATCTCGACCCAACAGTGTCTGATATTGATAATAGACAATGGTTATTGATGTAAGAGTGACTGCCATAAGCAGCCATTTTCCCGGTTTCAGCATGTTCCAGTTGAGGCTGGTTAAACGCCAACTGAATAGAAGCAGGAGATAGAGAGTAATGTAGATGGGAAAGTTGTTGACATGCGGTAACAGCGCAAGACTCATCATCAGGGTGAGCTTTGATGTGTAGGCTGGCGTTACCGAGTAGTCATCGTTGTGTTTCATTGTCATAGCCGTAGCGGGCAAGTAATGAAAGACAGCGCTGCTGGTGTGATGCACCGGAACTGCTTGTAATCTTTTCACCAGGCATCTGCAGACTGTAGGATTGTTCACGTTCCTCGGCTTGTAGAATAAAGCGGCATAGTAGACTGAGGCGATATTCTGTTTCGTGCTCTTTAAGTAAATCCCAATCGAGACTTACCTGCTCACTTCGGTCTCCACCAAATTGCTTGCTTAACAATCCCCGCTCCCTGGCCTGCGCTTTCCAATCAATCTGACGAGGCGAATCCCCTACCCGGTAGCTGCGTAAACCGATAAAGTCATCGGCACCGACGCCTCTATCACCCATGTCGCTATGGCTGTATATCGCTGTGGTTGGTGGCTCACCCTGTTTGGCAGGTTTGGGATAGACGAGACAACGCTGCTCAAGTTGAGCATAACTCCAGGCGCGAAACAAACCTAATGGATAGGTAGTCTGAATAATGATTTCCGGTATTTGCAGCGGACCACGCCGTTGAGTCTTTACCGGTATGTGTAATTCAGCGCCCGATTCGGCCGGGATATCGACACTTGTTCCAAGTGCTGTTTTGGATTTGAGAGTAATTCCGTAGCGACTGGCCGCGCTGTTATTCAATAGCCGGAGAGAAAAATCAGCGGTTTGACCGGCAAAGACCGATGCAGCCTCGCCCGGTTGTATCGTCAGACCGAGCAGATTACGCCAGGTATGCAGAATAGCAATCAGCCAGATACCAGCGAGTAGGAAGGTCATAAAATGACCCAGATTACTGCCATAATTGATTGAGCCGGCTAGCATCAACAACAAAAACAGGGCAAACAACATTCCTTGGCGGGTAGGCAGAATATAGATACTGCGGACAGCTATTCGTACCTTGCCCTTGGACTCCGACTGAGCGCGACGGCGAAAGCGCTTCAGCCACTGAACCGTGTTAATAGCAGCCATGTCAGGGAATAGGTACGGAACTGATGAGATTCATTACCAGGCTCTCGCCCTGAGATTCAATACTGTCACCCGCCGGTTGAAGCCGATGACCTATGGTCGCTGGCAGGATTGCCTGTAAGTCCTCAGGCAATACCATATTGCGGCCTTCGATCAATGCCCATGCCCGGGCACCTTGTAAAATAGCCAAACCGGCTCTAGGGGAGAGACCGTGTCGATAGTCCGGAGAACTTCGGCTGAATGCGAGTATATCCTGGCAGTAGTCGATCAATGCATCCGAAACATGAATATTTGTCACCTGCTGCTGGTATTCGGTCAGTTGTTTTGCGTCTGTCACAGCCGGCATCTTATTGAGCATTTGACGTCGGTTCTCGCCGCTGAGCAGTTCTCTTTCCGCGGCTCTTTCCGGATAACCTATGTGGATGCGCATGAGAAAGCGGTCAAGCTGGGATTCCGGCAGTGGGAAGGTGCCAACCTGATGAGCTGGATTTTGTGTGGCGATAACAAAAAAGGGTTCGGGCAATCCGTGGGTTACACCATCTGTAGTGACCTGCCGCTCCTCCATGGCCTCCAATAAGGCGCTCTGGGCTTTGGGTGTTGCGCGATTGATCTCATCGGCCAGAACCAGTTGAGCGAAGATGGGACCATGATGGAACTGAAAGCGTTGTTCACTTCGCTCAAAAATCGATACGCCAATGATATCCGAAGGTAGAAGATCACTGGTAAACTGGATGCGTTGATAGTGCAGTCCAAGTAAATGGGCCAATGTATGGGCCAGGGTGGTTTTACCGACACCGGGCAGATCCTCGATCAACAGGTGCCCTCGTGCCAGTAGGCAGGCAATGGATAGTTTAATCACCTCATGTTTGCCAAGTAGGATTTTGCCGGCGGCATCGATTATCTTCTTAAGTTCAGAACTCATAGATTTCCGTGGTGTCTGTGGAATCGGTTAAAATAGTCGGTTCCCGTTTAAAGTATCTTAGTAGTGGCACTGAAATAGAGACCCATGTTTTATACTAACAGTTATGATGTGATTGTTGTGGGCGGTGGACATGCCGGAACCGAGGCGGCATTGGCTGCCGCACGTATGGGCGCGCGTACTCTGCTACTCAGCCACAATATCGAGACCTTGGGACAGATGAGCTGTAATCCCGCCATCGGTGGTATCGGTAAGGGTCATCTGGTCAAAGAAATAGATGCCTTGGGTGGAATTATGGCCCATGCGGCCGATCTTGGTGGGATTCAATTTCGCATTCTCAATTCACGCAAAGGTGCTGCAGTGCGGGCCACCCGCGCCCAGGCTGACCGGGTACGTTATAAAGCGGCTATTCGGCATGTCCTGGAAAATCAGCCCAACTTGGAGATCTTTCAACAAGCTGTGGATGATTTGCTGGTGGAGCAGGAGCGAGTGACCGGTGTCGTCACCCAGATGGGATTGAAGTTTCGAGCCAATGCAGTGGTTCTGACTGTTGGTACCTTTCTCGGGGGTCGAATCCATATCGGTATGTCCAACTATGAAGGTGGTCGCGCTGGTGATCCCCCGGCCAATGCCCTCTCCCGGCGACTGCGCGAACTCCCCTTCCGGGTTGACCGGCTTAAGACCGGTACTCCGCCTCGTATCGACGGCCGCAGCATCGATTACACAAAGCTGCAGGCACAACCTGGCGATTCCCCAACCCCGGTATTCTCTTTTCTGGGGACTCCTGAGCAACACCCCAGGCAGGTCAGTTGCCATATCACTCATACCAATCATGAGACCCATGAAATCATCCGCAGTGGCCTCTCCCGCTCGCCCATGTATACCGGTGTCATAGAAGGTGTCGGGCCTCGCTACTGTCCCTCGATCGAGGATAAGATCGTGCGTTTCGCGGATAAGGCGTCACACCAGATTTTCATCGAGCCCGAAGGGCTGGATACCCATGAGGTCTACCCCAATGGTATCTCCACCAGCCTCCCCTTCGATATTCAGTATCGCCTGGTTCGTTCCATGAAGGGATTCGAAAAGGCCCATGTGACACGCCCCGGTTATGCCATCGAGTATGACTTCTTCGATCCCCGCGATCTGCAGGCATCGCTGCAGACACAATATATGCAAGGCCTCTTTTTTGCCGGGCAGATCAACGGCACTACCGGTTATGAAGAGGCAGCCGCCCAGGGCCTGTTGGCTGGGATCAACGCGGTGCTCCATTGTCGTGAGCAGTCGCCCTGGACCCCGCGACGTGATGAGGCCTATCTGGGAGTGATGGTGGACGACCTGATCACTCAGGGTACCCTGGAGCCCTATCGCATGTTTACCAGCCGCGCCGAATACCGGTTGCTATTGCGAGAGGATAATGCCGACCTTCGTCTCACTGAAACGGGTCGTAATTTCGGCCTGGTGGGCGATCGGCGCTGGGAGTCATTCTGCCGCAAGCGCGATGCTATCGAAAAAGAGCAGCAGCGCCTGAAAGAGATCTGGCTTAGTCCGAAGGATGTGGAGCCGGCCCAGGCGGAAGCCATTTTTGGGGGTATGCTTTCCAAGGATGCCTGCGCCATCAACCTGCTTGCGAGGCCGAATGTGGCCTATCAAGCGCTAATGGGAGTCGCCAAGCTGGGACCGGGTGAAACCGATCCGCAAGTCATCGAGCAGCTCGAAGTACAGGCCAAATATGCCGGCTATATCGATCGCCAGCAGGGAGAGATCGAAAAACAGCGTGCCAATGAGGCGGTTGTGCTGCCGGATGAGATTGATTATGCGCAGGTTCGCGGTCTCTCTTCGGAAGTCATGGAGAAACTGTTGCGCCATCGGCCCCGAACCCTGGGACAGGCGGGCCGTATTCCCGGTGTGACACCTGCCGCCATCTCCCTGCTTTTGATTCATCTGAAAAAGCGATTTGCCTGATATGGTAGCTGGGATATTGGATCTTTCTGCCTGTCGCCGGCGTTTGCTGGCGGGTGCCGATGAGATGGGGCTGGATCTCGATGAGCGACAGCAGACCCTGATGCTGGATTACCTGGCACTGCTGGTGAAATGGAACAGTGCCTATAATCTTACCGCGATTCGACAGCCCATGGAGATGGTTGGGCGCCACCTGTTGGATAGTCTGGCACTCTTGCCCTACCTGAAAACCGGGCCCTGCCTCGATATGGGTACCGGGGCGGGTGTGCCGGGGATACCCCTGGCGATCATGCGACCCGATTCAGATTTCGTGCTGCTCGATAGCAACAGTAAAAAGATACGTTTCGTACGCCAAGTAAAACTGGAGCTGGGGTTGGTAAATGTTCATCCGGTGCATGCCAGAGTGGAGCAGTATCAGGCCGACAGGCCTTTTAAGACATTGATTGCCAGGGCCTTTACCGCTTTGCCGAATATGCTCGAGTTGAGTGTCGCTCTGCGCCAGCCCGGGTCTGAACTACTGGCCATGAAAGGGAGTATACCGAAGCAGGAGATCGCCCAGTTGCCTGCCGACGTCAGGGCTGAAGTCATCCCGCTGCAGGTCCCCTTCGAGACGGGTGAACGCTGCCTGGTACGAATCGGATAGACCGCTGAAGTGAATTGACCCGGCAGGCACACAGTGGCTGAAAGTAATCGATTAGGTTGTAGGATTAATAAGGAATATAACAGAAAAGGTACCACCTTCAGCGGCACAGCCGTTATGATAGACAGTTCCTGTAATCACGGAACAAAATACGCCATGGGTTACATCATCTCAATCGCCAATCAGAAAGGCGGTGTCGGTAAGACCACGACCACCGTGAATCTGGCGGCCTCCCTTGCCGCCATGAAGAAACGGGTATTGCTGGTGGATATGGATCCACAGGGCAATGCCAGTATGGGCAGTGGTATCGATAAGCACAATCTGGAATCATCCTGTTGTGAACTGTTACTGGGGGATTCGACCCTACGTGATACAGTACAGCAGGCGCCCGACTCCAATTTTGATGTACTGCCCGCCAACTCGGATCTGACGGCGGCAGAAGTCGGCCTTATGAATAGCACCATGCGGGAGAAGCGTCTCGATCTTGCGTTGACGCCGGCAAAGACGAGTTATGACTATATTCTCATCGACTGCCCGCCATCCCTGAATATGCTGACCCTCAACGCCCTGGTGGCGGCGGATGGCGTACTGATTCCGATACAGACCGAATATTATGCCCTGGAAGGGTTGACTGCGCTGATGAATACGGTGGAACAGATACGCACCCATCTTAATCAGCGTCTGCAGATCGAAGGTTTTCTACGTACCATGCACGACCCGCGTAACAATCTGGCGATCGATGTGTCCGGGCAGCTGCTTTCCCATTTCAAGGATGCCGTATTCAATACCATTATCCCTCGCAACGTACGGGTCGCCGAGGCGCCAAGCCATGGCATACCCGTGTTGCTGTATGACAAGAACTCGCGGGGCGCCACCGCCTACCTGGCCCTGGCCAGCGAGTTGCTGAGACGGCATCGCATGCGTGATGTGCAAACCCAAACGGCCTGACGGAAAACGATATGGCGACAAAGAAAAGAGGATTGGGACGTGGTCTCGACGCCCTGCTGGGGGGGGCGCAGGCCGAAACTGAAGCGAAGCAGGCAGCTGCAACCAAACAAGAGAATCTGCAACGTCTACCGGTGGATCTTATTCAGCGTGGCCGATACCAGCCGCGTCGGGAGTTTGATGCCGACAGCCTGCGTGAACTGGCCGATTCCATTGCAGCCCAGGGAGTGATCCAGCCGGTAGTGGTACGTCCGGTGGAGAATGAGCGCTATGAGCTGATTGCCGGTGAACGGCGCTGGCGTGCTGCCCAACAGGCGGGCCTGGATGAGATACCGGTGGTGATCAAGGATGTCACCGAAGAAGCCGCCATGGCCATGGGTCTGATCGAGAATATTCAGCGCGAAGACCTCAATCCCCTGGAAGAGGCGAACGCCCTGAGCCGTCTGCTGTTAGAGTTTGATTTGACCCATCAGGAGGTGGCCAAGGCGGTAGGCAAGTCACGCACCACCATTACCAACCTGTTGCGTCTGCTGGAGCTCAATGAAGAGGTCAAGGGTCTGGTGGAGAGCGGGCGCCTGGAGATGGGGCACGCCCGGTGCCTACTGGGATTGAAGGGTGAGGAGCAGACCCGGGCGGCAAACCAGGTGGCGACTCAGGGACTCTCTGTGCGCGAAACCGAACGCCTGGTGCGTCGCTTACAGAATCAGGAGCAGAAGCCGAAATCCGCCCACGTTGCCTCCTCCGTGGATCCCGATATTCGCCGTCTGGTCACCGATCTGTCGGAGAAGCTTGGGGCCAAGGTCGATCTGCAACAGGGGAGCAAGGGCAAAGGCAAACTGGTCATCGGCTATAACAGTCTCGATGAACTCGAAGGCATCCTCGATCATATCAAGTAGCCGTCATGTATGCGGTTATCTTCAAGGCAGTTATCAATAAACTCGACAATGCCTATTACGAGACAGCGGATCGCATGCGTCAGCTGGCGAAATCCAGGTATGGCTGTTTAGATTTTATTTCGTTGACTGAAGGCGATCGGGAGATCGCCATCTCTTACTGGCCCAGCAAAGCACAGATCTCCGCTTGGAAAGACGATCCCGAGCATCGCCAGGCACAACAACTAGTGTGGTGTAACGTATAAATGGCACATATCAGCGCGACGGGAAGCCGTTAGCTGCAAGGCGCGTCTCGCAGGGAATGGCATGCCCTTTACAAG
>JASFJX010000027.1:0-13539 GCA_050119385.1 Candidatus Thiodiazotropha sp.
CGGGAAGCCGTCATCTGCGGCGTTGCGTCTCTTGTAAAGGGCATGCCATTCCCTGCGAGACGCGCCTTGCAGCTAACGGCTTCCCGTCGCGCTGATATGTGCCATTTATTCGTTACACCACACTAGGTTTTGATATGAATACCAGCATCACCATCAACAGTGACCGTGATAGGTTAATTGCGGAATTCCACAGGGTCCGCGCTTTTTCCGAAACCCTCTGCCTGCCACTTCAGCAGGATGACTATCAGATCCAATCCATTGTTCAGACAAGTCCCCCAAAGTGGCATATCGCCCATGTGAGTTGGTTTTTCGAAGCCTTTGTACTGCCCTGTTTCAATCCGGCATACAAGCCTTATCATCCGTTGTTCGATTACATCTTCAACAGCTACTACTATACCCATGGCATGATGCATCCGAGACCGAAGCGTGGTCTGCTGTCTCGCCCCACCGTGGAAGATGTCTATCAATATCGTGCTCATGTCAATCAACAGATGCATCGGTTGATGGAGTCCGTTGCAGAGAAAGATTGGGGTGATCTCGCTTTTCGGGTCATCCTCGGACTCAACCATGAGGAGCAGCATCAGGAGCTGTTGCTGATGGACGTAAAACACAATTTCTGGAGCAATCCGCTGAAACCCAGCTATCGAGACGATCTGAAATCGCCCTTCGGTGATGCTCGAGAGATAGGCTGGGTTGAGCAACCGGGTGGTGTGTATAACATCGGTCATGGTCTCGAGGATGGCTTCGCATATGACAATGAGACCCCCCGGCACGAGGTGCTGCTGCCTGATTACCGCATTGCCGATCGACTGGTGACCAATGGTGAGTATCTGGCTTTTATTGATGACGCGGGTTACAGCGATCCAGCCTTATGGCTATCCGACGGCTGGGCGCTGTTGCAGCGCGAGGGTTGGCAGCATCCCCTCTATTGGGAACCTCGGAATGGGGAGTGGTTGCAGTTCACCTTGGGCGGATTGACTGAGCTGAATCCCCATGAGCCTGTCTGCCATATCAGCTATTACGAGGCGGATGCCTACGCTCGTTGGGCTGGTAAGCGTCTACCCCTGGAGAGTGAGTTGGAGATCGTGTTGGGGCAACAGCCCGTAAAGGGTAACTTCGTCGATGCTGATCATCTCCATCCACTGCCGGCTGGGGAGGCCGGTCAGTGGTACGGCGATCTTTGGACCTGGACAGCTTCACCCTACGCCGCCTATCCCGGATTTAAACCCCTGGCCGGATCAATGGGTGAATATAACGGTAAATTCATGTCCAACCAGATGGTATTGAAAGGCGGCTGTTGCGCGACACCGGTAGGCCATGCCCGCGCCAGCTACCGGAACTTCTTTTATCCGGACGAGCGTTGGGCCTTTACCGGCTTGCGGCTTGCGGAGGATACATGATGGAGAGAATCACCTTTCACGATCACAAACCCCGGGCCTTGAGTCTCTATGATGCGGTGGTTAGGGGGTTGTCAAAGTCGGATAAATCGATTCCGCCGAAATTTTTCTACGATCAGCGAGGGTCGGAACTGTTCGACAGGATCTGCGAACAACCGGAATACTATCTACCGACAGTTGAATGCCGGATGCTCTCGAGTCTTGCGCAGGAGATCGCCACCCTGACCGGCAAGGGACGGGTATTGATCGAGCCGGGTGCGGGCAGCGCCAGCAAAGTGCGTCTGCTGCTGGATGCCCTGAGACCGAGTGCCTTTGTACCGATGGATATCTCTTTCGACTATCTGAAATCGAGTGCAAGAAGTTTGGCAGCTGAGTATCCCTGGTTGCCCATTCACGCCGCTTGCGTCGATTTTACACATTCATTGCCGATACCAAGTGATGTGCCCAGAGGTCCCCGTTTACTCTTTTTCCCCGGTTCCAGTCTGGGTAACTTCAACCCCAGTGAAGCCGGTGAGTTCTTACGCCTTGTTCACGACACTGTAGGTGGCGAGGGTATGATGCTGATCGGTGTCGATACCAAAAAGAGTGAACGAGTGCTGAATGCCGCCTATAACGATGCAGCGGGCTTGACGGCGGATTTCAACCTGAATCTGTTGCAACGTATGCAACAGGAGTTGGATGCCGAAGTCGATCCTGATGTTTTCCGGCATTTTGCCTTCTACAATAGCGATAAGGGGCGCATCGAGATGCACCTGGTGAGTACTCAAGAGCAGACCCTTCGGCTCAATGATCATCGGTTTGTTTTCAAGGAGGGCGAGACCTTACATACCGAAAACTCCTATAAATACACACCAACGGAGTTTATCAATATGGTTAGTGATAACGGCTTCAAAGAGGTGCGTCACTGGGTGGATGACGATGGATTGTTTGCAGTCTATCTGGTGGTTGCGGTTTAGGCTTTATACAGGGAGTGCAATTGATGAAAATTTTGGTGTTGATCTTTCTGATTGTCCTTAATGTCCAAACTTTTGCATTTGAACTGGCTACTAAAATATACCAAGAAGGAACTACGGCAGTACTACAGACAACAGGATATGCAAAAGTGCCTCTGCTCAAGCAGGAGGTATCACTCAAAGGCGCTATAGTCGCTACTGGTGTGCTAAATATTAAAGGTGCGGCAAATATAGTAATGTGGTCTAAGGTTGACGGCGTGTATTACTTTACAAAAATGCCAAACCTTCAAAATATAATTGATGTTAAGAATCTGAGCATCAGTATTCCTTTCAATGCTGGAGACAAAACGGTAACTGAGGTGTTGATCGAGGTTGAGTCGTTAATAGGGGGTAGTGTCAGTATAGGTGATTTGAGTGTCAAGGGGAGCGAATAAATGCAACACGCTAGTGTGGCGTCTATTATGAGGGCATTGGTTTTCAGGTAGAGATACAGCGGATGGAAGCAGAATATGTGATAGCCATGTCTGTATCCTTGGGTGTTATAGGTTTATTTATTACCCTGGGAATAGTATTTAAATTAGCTGGAAACAAATTAGAAAGGTATATACAGCATAAGTTTGATGAAGAGGAGATAGTAGCGGCGACCACTAGGGCAAACTTTTTCGGATTAAAATCGAAAGGATTCAAGCAAATCAGGGGTAATGCCGCAATAGTTTTAACGAAGGATAAGTTATATTCGATCAGATCAATGCCGTTACAAGAAAACATGATTCCGTTTTCTGGTATTGAAAAAGTAACCTTGCCCCGTTCTTTTCTCGGTAAGTCAATCTTTAGAAAACTGCTTTGTGTGCACTATCTTAATGAGGGTCAACAGGACGAAATAGCCTGGGCGGTGAAAAATCCAGAATATTGGAAGACAACGATAGAAAATTTAATAAAGTAAGGCTGAATGCCTGAATCAGAATGTAATTCATCCCGAATTTACCGAGCGGCCCACTAGTGTGGTGTAACGAATAAATGGCACACTAGCATTCCATATGGAGTCACCAATGACGCAGGGAATTAAATTCATAAAAAGTTGACTCATTGATAAGGGCGGGTTCTTGCTTTCTGTTTCAAAAAGCTATGTTAATCACAAATATCGCTAGACAGTATGTGTGATTGGTAATTCTACCCTTTGCGTGAACGCCGTTTTGGTCTATAGATGTAAATAACCTTGTCATCTAATCGTAGCAATGGGATCACACAGTCATGCATCAACGGATAATTGGAGTATTGCTTTTAACTTTCTCTGGTGCACTATTTTCTGCGGATGAACACGCCGCCTGTCAACAACCCAATGCTTATGAGGGCTATCGTGTTGAGACACTCATCTCAATAGCACAAAGCTGCAAAATAACCGAGGTAGCCGAACTATTTTACAACCGGGCAAACCACATACGTCAGGTAACTAAATATCTCCAGTTTGAGCATAAACTGCACAATCGGAATAATGAACATATTGCCTATATAGAGTCCTATCGGATTCACATAGCGCTCGCGGAGGCCTTGTTTAACAAGGCGATAACCGCAGATTCAACACAGGTCTTAAGTCGTCTCAATCGTATCTATGAACACAGTGGCGAGATCGCCGAGCTGCGCTTCCGGGGCTACGACTTGCTGGCAAACCGGCTTCAACAGCGGCTCGGCAATAAGTCTGATAATTATTAACCCGGCAACTGAAGACGAAAGAATTAGTTGCCGGGTTAAAAGGATTGCTGTTCCTTAATTCTATGCTTGGCCTGATGCGTTACATCTGTCAGCGAAACAGCACTGAAACCTCTTTAAACTTGGGGTTGTTGGCGATTCCCATCCATTCAAACGCAACTGATTCGCTGTTGGTGATATTTATATGGCCTAGGTGCATGCGTCGTAGAGCGTTTTCCCGGTGTTGAGGGTTTCGCGAGGTGATTGCGTCTTCCACCACGAAAACCTGATAACCCCACTGTTGTAGCCCGGATGCAGTCTGCAGGACACAGATATGGGCTTCGAGACCGACAATGACGATCTGTCTACGTTCTCCGTTTTCCGCTAACTCCTCTTCAAATCCCGGGGCGGTACAGCATGAGAAGGTCAGTTTGTCCTTTGCCTTGGTGTGCGGTGGGAGGTGTTGTGAAATTTCCGGCAGGGTGTTGCCAAGCCCTTTGCCATAGTGTTCGGATAGAATAATGGGAATATCCAAGGAACTTGCGGCTTGGCTGAGTCTAACAATATTGGTGACTATCTGATCCATCTCAGGTTTTGGCATCGCCTTAGCGAGCCTCTCCTGGGTGTTAATGATCAATAGCTGACTGGTTTTGGCATGAGTCAGCGGTAATATACACTTGCTTACAGACATGATCTCCCTCACTTTTTTAGTTATTCGCTATGCAGCGAAATATAAACAGGGAACATCAACAGGCTAGTTGTTTAAAACTCAAACTCCATAGGTACTGGGGCGTTGACCAGCGGTGCTAGCTCCGTTTCCAAGATGCTCTCTTCCTGAAAGGTCTTATTGGCATGCCGTGTGATCAGCATGCACTCCATCACCGGTGCAGTACCGATGACGACAAATAATCGTCCGCCGACATTGAGTTGCTGCCGAAAGATTTCAGCCTGTTGGCTAGTCGGCAGGGAACCGGTGACGGCGATGGCATCGAAAGGGCCCTCCTCGAGTGGAGCTGCCAGGGCATCTCCGCTTTTTAACGCTACGTTCTTAATATCTTGTTGGTGCAGCTTTTCTTTGGCTTGCTCGGTAAACTCCTCGTAGAGATCGATGGAGACAACCTGTTGCGCCAGGTTTGCCAGGCAAGCTGTGAGGTAACCGCTGCCGGTACCTACTTCAAGTACCTTATCCGACGGCTTGATGGCCAGGGTTTGCAGTAGTTTGGCTTCGATGCGGGGAAACATCATCTGTTGTCCCTGCCCAATGGGTATCTCAATATCGGCATATGCCAGATCCCGGTAGGATTGCGGAACGAACTGGTCTCGAGGTAGCGATTCCATCAATGAAAGTACACGGGTGTCGAATACTTCCCAGGGACGGATCTGCTGTTCCACCATGTTGAATCGTGCTTTCTCGAAGCTGCTTGCCATCATGTTAAATATCCTGGTCACTAATATGGTTTAATCCGGCAGAGCACTAAGACTACGTATTTTGTTGCCTCCGGGCAAGATTCTCCACACGCAAGCCATTACGACTCGATTGACAGATTCCCTCAGGCGGGGGGGGTATTTGTTCATGGATAGCCTCCCTCAGGGCTGGAAGTGAGGTTTGATGGGTTTTTTTATCTTGTTGTTATTTAAGCGTTAATTGCTTGTGGGTTGGATGTGGTGGCGGCGTTTTTAGTTGTTGCTCGGCGTTTTTTACTCTAGTCGTTCCGGATAATTATTGATTCGCTAGGATAAAAAACCGGTTATACTGGCCCAAATAACAGGCTGGGGGTGTTCATGGCGTTAGGGTGTCGTGGGCTGAGAAAGACCCTTACTACCTGATCCGGATAATACCGGCGGAGGGAAGCTGAAACCTTAACTGGGCTCATCTTCGCCTTTGCCACAGCGAGGTTTCAACCATGAGCGCGATCCCTGAAGATTTCGTTAAAAAAACCGTCACGCTTTCAGAGGCAGTGACTGGCCCCTTCTATAACTCCCGTAAAATCTATGTGGATGGCTCCCGCCCCGATATCCGCGTGCCTATGCGTGAAATCAGTCAGGAACCGACGGCTGCCAGCTTTGGGGCGGAGGAGAATCCACCGATTCCTGTATACGACACTTCAGGTCCTTTTACTGACCCGGCCCATAAAGTCGATCTGCTCAAGGGGATGCCCGATCTGCGTGGCGGATGGATTGATGAGCGTGACGACACAGAGCTGCTCGGCGCTCCCAGTTCGGAATATGGCCGGGCCCGTCAGACAGATCCTGCCCTTGCCCACCTTCGTTTCGAACATATTCGTACTCCGCGCCGCGCGAAAGCGGGACAGAATGTAACCCAGATGCACTATGCTCGACGGGGCATAATCACACCAGAGATGGAGTTCGTGGCGATTCGTGAAAATTGCCGTCTGCAGGAACTGCGTGAGGATTCACGCTATGCTAAATTGCTGCGCCAGCATCAGGGTCAATCTTTCGGTGCCCGCCTACCCGACGAGATTACGCCTGAGTTCGTGCGCTCGGAGCTGGCGGCCGGACGGGCTGTCATCCCTGCTAATATCAACCACCCCGAGCTTGAGCCGATGATCATCGGTCGCAACTTCCGGGTGAAGATCAACACCAACATCGGCAATAGCGCGATTACCTCATCCATAGAGGAGGAGGTGGAGAAGATGGCCTGGTCGGCCCGTTGGGGGGGCGATACATTGATGGATCTCTCCACCGGCGACAACATCCATGAGACCAGGGAGTGGATTTTGCGCAATGCGCCGATGCCAATCGGTACCGTGCCTATCTACCAGGCCCTGGAGAAGGTCAACGGCAAAGCGGAAGAGCTGAGCTGGGAGATTATGCGCGATACTCTCATCGAGCAGGCTGAGCAGGGGGTCGATTATTTCACTATGCATGCCGGGGTGCTGTTGCGCTATGTTCCCCTGACCGCTGAGCGAGTTACCGGTATTGTCTCCCGCGGCGGTTCGATCCTGGCCAAATGGTGTCTGGCCCATCATCAGGAGAATTTCCTTTATACCCATTTCGAGGAGATCTGCGAGATCATGAAGGCCTACGATGTGGCCTTCTCTCTGGGTGACGGCCTGCGCCCCGGCTCGCTGGCCGACGCCAACGATGCAGCCCAGTTCGGCGAACTGGAAACACTGGGCGAGCTGACCAAGATCGCCTGGCAGCATGATGTACAGGTGATGATCGAGGGCCCGGGTCATGTGCCGATGCAGATGATCAAGGAGAACATGGACAAGGAGCTACAGGACTGTTTCGAGGCGCCCTTTTACACCCTCGGTCCCTTGGTGACCGATATCTCTCCGGGCTATGACCATTTCAGTTCCGGCATAGGCGCCGCCCAGATCGGTTGGTACGGTACCGCAATGCTCTGTTACGTGACACCCAAGGAGCACCTGGGCTTGCCCAACAAGGAGGATGTGCGAGAAGGGATCATCACCTACAAGATCGCCGCTCACGCCGCGGATTTGGCAAAGGGCTTTCCCGGTGCTCAGCTACAGGACAATGCCATGTCCAAGGCGCGATTCGAGTTTCGTTGGAACGATCAGTTCGCTCTCAGTCTCGATCCTGAAAAGGCGATAGCGTTTCATGACGAGACGCTGCCTCACCAGGCCCATAAGGTGGCCCATTTCTGTTCCATGTGCGGTCCCCACTTCTGTTCCATGAAGATTACCCAGGATGTGAGGGAATATGCCCGCTCTCAAGGGATCAGTGATGATCTGGCGCTGCAGCAGGGTATGCAGGAGAAGGCTGTGGAATTCAAACACCAGGGCAGTGAGCTTTATAAGGAGTTATGAGGCTTGATCGCTATCTCTGCCAAACCACCGACCTGACTCGCTCCCAGGCACGCCGCGTCATCCGTGGTGGCAGGGTCAGTGTAGGTGGTGCGCCGGTCACTCACCCAGCCAGCCAGGTGGATATTCAAGCCGAGGTGACCCTCGACGAGAGCCTGTTAACACCACCATTGCCGCGCTACTTCATGCTCAACAAACCCCTGGGTGTGGTTTGTGCCACCCGTGATCCCAGCCAAAGGACTGTTTTGGACCTTTTCGATCTGCCAAAACGGAGTACCCTGCACATCGCCGGACGGCTTGATATCGATAGTTCGGGACTGGTACTGGTGACCGATGATGGTCAATGGTCCCATCGCATCACCGCCCCCTCTAACCACTGTCCCAAGACCTATTACGTCACCCTGGCAGAACCACTGACGGTAGAGCAGGCCTCAAGCCTGGCTGTCGGCCTGTTGCTCAAGGGGGAGAGTAAAGTTACCAAACCGGCAACTGTTGAAAAGGTATCGGAACATGAGTTACGCCTAACGATTACTGAAGGCAGGTATCATCAGGTTAAGCGTATGTTTGCGGCCTTGGGTAACCATGTCGTAGCACTGCACCGGCTGTCGATCGGAGGGCTGGCGTTGGATTCATCCCTCCTGCCAGGCGCTTATCGTTCTTTGACAACGGAAGAGATTACTCTTTTTTGATCTTACCGGACGTTAAAGTTTCCGTATAGGTCGGCCGACCTTATAAATATCAACCTGCCTGCTGGCAGGTATCCGTATGCGCAACAAGGATAATGACCTGATTATATTCAGGGACGCTTTGATCAATGCCACCCCTGGCATTATCAGAGGCTCCTTAGGTGATTATCCACCGAGAGTCGGTGGATGATTTCGCTAAGGATTATCGGGTGCTGAAAGACTCAGCCGTTCAATAGTTTGGGTTTTTCATGAGGTATTATCGTGCAGGGGACGGGATCTATAGCGACGCTTCAGACTGGGGGGTTCTCCCGCAGTGATCTCGTGCAATTACAGGAAGTGATAGAAGTTTGCGATGTTGGCCTCTGCCTGATTGATAGTGAACGACAGATTATTGCCTGGAATCGACATCTATCGGATATTACCGGGAAAACGGATCGTCTGGCGATATCCGGGTCGCTCGAAGCGCTTATCCCGGCACTGGCTGATCCCCGCTTCGCCAAAATGGTAGACAGGGCAGCACAGGCCGCTCAATTCGATGGATCGTTACAGACCAAACCATCCTATTCCGGTTCACGCCACCTGTTCAGAGTTGATGAGAAGGTTGTTATTCGGGTCAGTGTTAAGCCGCTGATGATACATCCAGGTTATTTTCTGGTGCAGATCAGTGAACTCGATTCGAGTCTGGTTCAGGAGGAGCAGGCTATCAATACCATGGTGGAACAGCGCACAGGTGCGATTCTTTCATCTGTGGATGATGCGATTATCCTGCTCGATGCGACTGGCAGGATCGAATTTGTCAATCTGGCCGCAGAAGGGATGACAGGCTATTCCTGTCGCCGGATGGTGGGATGCCGGTTGACTGAGGTATATCGTGTTTACGATGAGTCGCGTGTGGAGAAAGATCCGCTCCCGTTAGAAAAGATCATCGATGGTGAAAGGGGGCAGTTGGTCTTGAAGCACAGGGAAGGATTGAGTCTGCCGGTGCAACAGTCGATTACCCACCTTAGGAATGAAGCGGGGAGCCTAGAGGGTATTGTGCTGGTATTCAAAGACACCAGCCAATCAAGGAAGCTAGCGGCGCAGTTGAACTGGCAATCGAGTCATGATCCGGTGACGCGGCTCTATAATCGAACCGAGTTCGATCGTCAACTGACAAGTTTATTGGAACAGCCTGTAATTGACGGCTGTGGGCATTGTCTGCTCTATCTCGATATAGACCGTTTCAAAATCGTCAATGATAACTGTGGCTATGCAGCGGGGGATGAACTGCTGCGTCAGCTGGCCGGTTTGATCAGACGCTCCATTCGTAACAGTGACCTGCTGGCAAGATTGGGCGGAGATGAGTTCGGTATTCTTTTGATCCAGTGTTCCGTTGAGGCAGCGCAGCGTATAGCAGACAGTATTCGCCGTTCGATTCAGAATTTCAGCTTTGTCTATGCAGAGAAGAGTTTTACACAAACTGTCAGTATCGGCATGGTTGTCATCGATGGTCATGGTATTGATCTGGAACAGATTCTCAGCTTTGCTGACTCAGCCTGCTTCTCCGCCAAGGAAGAGGGCCGAAACAAAATCCATATCTACGATCCGCTAGGGAGTTCTGCCGCCAAGCGACACGGTGAAGTGAAATGGGTGACTCATATACGCAGTGCGCTGGATGAGGATCGTTTCACTCTCTATGTACAGCCGATTAAGTCAATCTGTAATAATGATGAACCAGAGCATCTAGAGGTATTGGTTCGCATGCTGGATAAGTCGGGTGAATTGATTCTTCCCGGTGCTTTTATTCCGGCGGCTGAGCGGTTTGGTTTGATGCCGAACGTGGATCGCTGGGTGATCGATAGACTCATTCGCTATATCGTCGATAACCGGCAAGCCTGCCTCGCAAGGGGACGCCGATACTTTGTCAATTTGTCTGGCCACTCGTTATGTGACGAAAATGTGTTGCAGATGATCCTGGATAGGATTAAACGCTATGAGCTGCCTAAGGGGGTGCTCTGCTTCGAAGTGACGGAAACCGCGGCGATATCCAATCTGACCTCAGCCGAGCACTTCATGCGGACACTGCAGCGTTTAGGTTGCAAATTCGCTTTGGATGATTTCGGTAGCGGTCTTTCGTCGTTTGCTTATCTCAAACAACTGCCGGTAGAGTACCTGAAGATAGATGGTGCGTTTGTCAAAGAGATGCTTGATAACCTAATCGATGACTCGATGGTTGACGCAATCAACCGGATCGGGCATATCATGGGACTGGAGACCATAGCGGAGTTCGTGGAAAACGACAGGATTTTGCATCGCCTGATAGAGGTCGGAATCGATTATGCTCAGGGTTTCGGTATATGCCGGCCACACCCCATCGAACAGCTCTTTGAATAGTGAGCCTTTGATTGATTCAGAGCTTCCATTAGGGTGATTGCTCAGATTCTACTTGGTGTGGTCACAGGGTAATTACCAAGCGCACCGCATCGAGACGCACCCTTGCCGCCTGCAGGTGCTTGTGTAGGGCTAGACCCTGATCCTGCATCAGCAGGATCTCCTCCTCGCGTATCCCCGGATTGTGTTTTCTGAGTGCTATCATGCGCTGAATTTCCTCGGTGTAGTGCTCCATCATTGCATTGATGGCACTGTTTTTAAGCGGCTCCATGCTGCTATGGGCCGCGGTTTGTGCCTGCTTTATCATTGCTCTTATCTGTTGACGGTAGCTATCCATGACCGGTAACAGGCTCTGTGTCTCCAAGGACTGGGCATTCTCCAGCAGCTCATCGCAATCCACTCGTTGATCCCATCTCTTGCCGTTGCTATCGAGCAGGATACGAATCAGAGTCGGCGGCAGAAAGCGGGCGACATGTAGTTTGCGCGGCGCCAGAGATTCGACAACGAACAGGGATTCCAATAACAACTGCCCCGGCTTCAGTTTGGGATGCTTGCAGGCGAGAGCGGAACTGTTACCGGTCTGTTGACCGATGACATGTTCCATGGCCCCGGTGACCAAAGGGTGTTCCCAGGTCAACAGTTGACGCTCCTCGTGGGCCAGGGCGTCGCTGCGACTGTATGTCGCCGTCATCCCCTCGCTTGGCAGATCGGGTAGGGAGCCGGCAATAACCTGCTCCCCGGGGCGCAGAATAATGCCTGCCTCACCCAGCTCCTCCGTGTCGATGTTGTAACTGCTGAAAAGCTGCTCGAGATAGTCGCGCAGATGGTGGGATTGGTCCTGTTCCCGAAGCGCTTTGACCAGCCAACTGGCAGTGGGCTCTCGGCAGGCACCCAGCTCCAACAGGTGGTCGCGACCCTGCTGCAGGCGCTGCTGGGTTGTTGTTCTGAGTTGACGCGTCTCCTTCAGGAGCCGTTCCAGATTGTTCTCCCTGTCATTCGCTTCCAATGTATCCCAGAGTTGTGGGCTGAGCTGCTTGAAGAGTTCATGAGCACCTGGTACCGGGTGGCTGAAGGCATCCAGTCCGTCCCTGTACCAATGCAACAGGATCGATTGGGCGCCGGGCTCCAGATAGGGTATGTGTATCTGTACCGTCTCTTTTTGGCCGATCCGGTCGAGTCTGCCAATGCGTTGCTCCAACAGATCCGGATCGAGGGGAAGATCGAACAGAATCAAATGGTGGGCAAATTGAAAGTTGCGTCCCTCGCTTCCGATCTCGGAGCAGATCATCAGTCTGGCCCCCTGCGGATCGGCGAACCAGGCGGCTGCTCTATCCCGCTCGATGATGCTCATTCGTTCATGAAACAGGGCGGCGCCGATACCGGTCTGTACCCTGATGGCTTCCTGCAACTCGATGGCGCTCTTCCCATGGGCGCAGATCAGCAAGTATTTCCTGGATATATGTTGTCGCAGCTGTTCGATCACCCATGCAACCCTGGGATCAATATTGCACCAGTCAGGTTGTCCTTGGTCGGCATAGGGACGTTCGGGGGTCAGGCTCAGTTCTGTTGCAACATCACTTTGCATCCTGCTCTCCTCGTATTCCGAGGGTAGAGACATTGGATAGCTGTGTAACTCCCGTTTGGGAAAGCCGCTGATGCCGGCCCGGGTATTGCGAAACAGTACCCTGCCGGTGCCATGTCGATCCAGTAACATCGAAATCAGGATCTTCCTGGCCGCATCCCGCTGCTTCTCATCGGCATCGCTCTCTTCTAGCAGGGTCAGCAAAGGCTGTTGTTCGCTCTCGTCCATGATATTGAAAAGCTGTTGTGCCGCCGCCTTCGATACGCTGTTGTGTTGCAGTAATTGCTCGACCACGTCCGCAACAGGCTGGTAGTGGAGTTCTTCCTTCTGAAAGGTCTGCAGATCATAGTAGCGGTCAGGATCGAGCAATCGCAGGCGGGCAAAGTGTCCAGCCCGTCCTAACTGTTCCGGGGTGGCGGTCAATAGCAGTACCCCTGGTGTTTTTAATGCCAGCGCCTCGACCAGTAGATACTCTGCACTGGGGTCATCGGCGGACCAGGTCAAGTGGTGTGCCTCATCCACAATCAGCATATCCCAGCCACCCTCCAGTGCCTGGCTCAGGCGTTGAGTGTTGTGGTGAAAAAGATCAAGGCTGCAGAGTACCAGCTGTTCAGCGTGAAAGGGATTCTCTGCCTGTCCCGAATCCTCGATGGCTTGGCAGGTCTCCTCGTCGAGTATGCGGAATTTGAGGTTGAAGCGTCGCAACAACTCTACCAGCCATTGATGTACCAGGGGGTCTGGTACCAGAATCAGGGCTCGGCTGGTGCGTCCGGTCATGAGTTGATGATGCAGTATCAGGCATGCCTCAATGGTCTTGCCCAGTCCCACCTCGTCAGCCAGCAGTACCCGCGGGTTTGGGCGGTTGGCCACTTCGTGGGCGATGTAGAGTTGATGGGGGATCAGATCGATCCTGGGGCCTCCCAGACCTAGAATGGGGGATTGCAGATGGCGCCCGAGTTGTCGCAGAGTGTGGTAGCGCAGATTGAACCAGTGGGGTGGGTCGATCTGGCCTGCGGAGAGACGTTGTTGGGGTTGATCGATACGCAGTGAGTCGCTGAGATCCGCTTCGCTCAA
>JASFJX010000028.1:0-13530 GCA_050119385.1 Candidatus Thiodiazotropha sp.
GTCCGTCAAAAACCGCTCTACCTGCACCGTGCAGAATGCCCTTAAAATTCTCGCGACTACTGCAATGGGGGACGCTGTGTTCCACATCGAGATGAAAGTCCGTCAATTGACCATCTCCCGCCAGATATAGGCCATCGACCTCGCATGCCGCCCCCTCGCCTGAAAACCTGTTGTGCAGTTCAGTGCGTGACCATGCACCGCCCAGGGCTGCATTCACACCTTGATAACGTGCATCCTGCCCCAAGAGCAGATAGAAATCACATAAGTGATAGGCATGGCGACTCTCCTGTTGCACCCGTTGGTGGTTCAGGCTTGCCCCCTGCGCCAGACTGATCTCGCAAACGATATTGTTGAAGTAGTCTGTATCATCACCCGTCGACAGGTAACGTTCTATCAGGGTAGCCGACGCATTCTCTTGCAACGCGATAAGGTGACGTATCTGTTGCGCATACCCACTGCTTTGTCCCGTTGTCACATGCAACAACTCAATGGGTTGCTCAACCCTAATTCCTTCTGACAACTGTATCACCGCACCATCCTGCTGGGTCGCCATATTCATCGCAGCGAAAGCATGCTCCCCCATCCCGGATAGATTACCCACCGTCCTGAGTACGGTCTGATCACCTCGCGCCATCGCGGCACGCAGATTACCGACCTTCAAACCTGGTTGTTCTAAACCTGTCGACAATCCGGGGTGATAGATACCGTCGACAAACACCAGGCGCGCTGTCACTGGCTCATTGAGCATGTGATCGATGACGATCTCATGGGGAGAATCCAAGACTGGTGTGGCCGAAGTAAATTCTTTGTGCAGCAAGCCTTCCACGCTCGTGTAGCGCCAAGCCTCTTGACGGGCATGAGGAAAACCAAGTTCAGTCATACGTTTCAGTGCAGCCCGACGCTGCTCGATCAGCCAGTCACCACTGTCATGGGCCAGGCTGTCGATGGTGCGTTGTGCCGACTCCCGGTAGTTAGCCATACTCATGCCGCGTCCTCTTCCAGCAGCCAACCATATCCCCTCTCCTCCAGCTCTAATGCCAGCTCCTTGCCGCCGGAACGGATAATGCGCCCTGCCGCCAGCACATGAACAAAATCGGGCTGAATGTAATCGAGCAAACGCTGGTAATGGGTCACCACCATCAATGCCCTCTCTTCTGAACGCAGCATATTCACGCCATCCGCAACGGTTCGCAGCGCATCGATGTCGAGGCCGGAGTCTGTCTCGTCCAGAATCGCCAACCGGGGTTCCAGCATCGCCATTTGAAGAATCTCGTTACGCTTTTTTTCACCCCCCGAGAATCCCGCATTCACCGAGCGCTTGAGCAGTTTTTCATCCAGCTTTACCTGCTTCGCTTTAGCGCGTACCAGCTTCATGAAACTGACCGCATCGATCTCCTCATCACCTCTCGCCTTGCGTATCGCATTCATCGATTCGCGCAAAAAGGTCATATTGTTTACACCAGGCAACTCAACCGGGTATTGCATGGCCAGAAAGAGCCCCCTATGCGCCCGTTCTTCAATCTCGAGATCGAGCAGGTTATCGTCCATAAAGCTAACCTCGCCGCCAGTCACGTGGTAACCATCCCTTCCCGCCAGGATGTGCGCCAAGGTGCTTTTCCCCGATCCATTTGGCCCCATGATGGCGTGAACCTCTCCCGCATTGATCTGTAAATCGATCCCTTTCAGGATCGCCTTGCCTTCCACGCTGGCCTGTAAATTCTTTATCGATAACATTGAAAACCTCACCAATCTTTAACCAACCGCGCCTTCCAGGCTCACCGCGAGTAGCTTTTGCGCCTCGACAGCAAACTCCATCGGCAGCTCGTTGAAGACCTCTTTACAGAAGCCATTGATAATCATCGACACCGCATCCTCATCTGAGAGGCCGCGCTGACGGCAGTAAAAAAGTTGATCCTCACTCACCTTCGAGGTGGTGGCCTCGTGTTCTACCTGGGCGGTAGGATTCTTCACTTCGATATAGGGAAAGGTATGGGCACTACAACGATCGCCGATCAAGAGAGAGTCACACTGGGTGTGATTCCTCGCGTTTTGCGCCTTCGCCGCGATGCGTACCAACCCCCGGTAGGCATTACTGCCCTGCATCGCCGAAATGCCCTTGGATACAATTGTGCTACGGCTGTTTTTGCCCATATGGATCATCTTAGTGCCGGTATCCGCCTGTTGCCTCCCCTTGGTTACGGCAACGGAATAGAACTCTCCCACGCTGTCGTCCCCACGCAGGATACAGCTGGGATATTTCCAGGTAACCGCAGATCCAGTCTCAACCTGAGTCCAGGAGATATGTGATCGCTCACCTCTGCAATCCCCACGTTTGGTCACGAAATTGTAGATACCACCACGCCCTTCGCTATCGCCCGGATACCAATTTTGCACCGTTGAATATTTGATCTTTGCATCCGCCATAGCCACCAGCTCCACTACCGCGGCGTGGAGTTGATTCTCATCGCGCATCGGAGCGGTACAGCCTTCCAGGTAGCTCACCTGGCTTGCCTCTTCGGCGACGATCAGGGTGCGTTCGAACTGACCCGTACGTGCCTCGTTAATGCGAAAGTAGGTGGACAACTCCATCGGACAGCTAACACCCCTGGGTATATAGACAAAGGTCCCATCACTGAATACCGCACTGTTCAAGGCGGCAAAATAGTTGTCTTTATAGGAAACTACAGACCCCATGTAGCGCCGTACCAGTTCAGGATATTCACGTACAGCCTCCGACATGGAACAAAAAATCACGCCCGCTTCAGCCAATGTCTCACGAAATGTAGTCGCCACCGAAACGCTGTCAAAGACCGCATCCACCGCCACTCCGGCAAGGGCCTTTTGCTCGTCAAGGGGAATACCCAGTTTTTCGTAAGTCGCCAACAACTCCGGATCCACTTCATCGAGACTGGCCAGCTGAGGTTTTTTCTTTGGCGATGAGTAGTATGAGATCGCCTGAAAATCGATAGCGGGATAACGGATGGCGGCCCAGTCCGGTTGTGGCATCTTCAACCAGTGACGATAGGCTTGAAGCCGCTTTTCAAGCATCCAGTCGGGTTCGCCTTTGCGTGATGAAATGGTACGTATGACCGATTCATCCAGGCCTGGTGGCAGGGTATCCGATTCGATCTGGGTGACAAATCCCTCGGCATAGCCACTCTCTATAAGATCCTCTACGCTACTGTTGGCTAGATCCATGTTTCGTCTCCACGACCTAACAACCTGGTAAGCGTTGCAGCCCAAACAGCTGCAGTATAATGTTGCTCAATTGAGTTCATCTAGTATGCCCTTAGCCTTTACAGGCCGATTGCCAATTCTCAATACCACAGTAATATAGTCAGGTATTGTAATTTGCAAGGGCTATACCCAAGAGAAATGCAGGGTAATCCCTAGCACCAAACCATTAAAAAAATATTAATTACTTATAATACAGTATCTTAAGAAGGTCATTATGTATAAGGCGGGGCATCATACCCTAGTTGTTTGAGGGTTTCCCGATGCCGCGATCAGGAATCGAGAATGCTTTTCACACCCTCTGAAATGAGCCTTTCATAGAGGAATTTCTGTTTGCCATCAATCTCAATCCCCATTCCGTCGAGCACGGTGAACAGATCATCGATGATAATATCCGACATGTACTGTTCATCCTGTAATGAGCTATCAAGATCGTTGTTCATGGCCACCATGCAGGCAAGGGCTCCGATCACTTTCAGCGCAATCTGCTCCTCTACCACAAGAGGCTGTGTTTGAGGCTCTGAATTCGTGCGTCGTATACCGTAGGAATCACAGACACATTCCAAGTCAGTGTAGTTGAAGAGGATATCCTGAGGATAATTAAACTCATTCTCCAATGCCCCTTTTCCCTCGCCAATGAGCAGTTCTTCATCGAACACCAGAAATTTCTGAAACAGGTCATTGCGGACCACGCCATTTATGGTGATATTGTGATCAATAATGGTGCTACTGTAGCTAACCGGCAGGTTCTTTTTCAGCTCGTTAACGTCGGTTGAGTAAAGCTTCAGATAACCATCCACATAGACCCTTTCAAAGGTTCCACTCTCCACCTCAACGGATGCAAATCCACTGAAATGAAAATAGCATTCATCGACTTCATTCAGGAAACGACTGTCTCCGACGTAGTCACAGGCCTGCTCCCAGCTGTAAAAGACGTCTCGCTCGTTCATTTCTTTATTTACCATTTTTGATCGACCAGATTCAGGTCATCCTATTCCAATCACCTGGCAACTAAATATGTCGCATTTACTGCTGTCCCAATAAATCGCATCAGTGCCCTCTCCCGGAAGAAGAGGGGACTAAGTGGGACAGCAGTCGTATTATTATTAACCCGGCACCTTAATAGGCACGCTTCGGCCTATCCTTTTACATTCAAACTGTTAGGGGCGACAAGAAGGCCCTTGCTCTGCGTTGTGACGCTTGGCAAGGGTACAACCTTGATCAAGGGCCTTCTTGTCGCCCTGAACCTACCTATATAAGATGCCGGGTTAATAAAAAACTCAACATTCTACAAGATTAACCGCCAATCCACCCCTTGACGTCTCTTTATATTTTGTCTTCATGTCGGCGCCAGTCTCACGCATGGTCTTTATAACTTTATCCAGCGACACAAAGTGAGAACCGTCTCCCCGCAAGGCCATGCGTGCGGCGTTTATCGCTTTCACCGCTCCCATCGCATTGCGCTCGATGCACGGCACCTGCACCAAACCACCTACCGGATCGCAGGTCAAGCCAAGATTGTGCTCCATCCCTATCTCTGCGGCATTTTCGACTTGGCGCGGGGTACCACCCAACACTTCTGTCAATGCACCTGCCGCCATGGAACAGGCGGCACCCACCTCACCCTGACAACCCACCTCGGCACCTGAGATCGATGCGTTCTCTTTGTAAAGGATACCGATTGCACCGGCACAAAGAAGGAACCGAATCACACCCTCCTCAGTTGAACCCGGTGAAAATTGCCAGTAGTAGTGGAGCACTGAGGGAATAATTCCGGCAGCACCATTGGTGGGGGCGGTAACCACTCGCCCTCCGGCTGCGTTCTCTTCGTTGACTGCCAAGGCAAAAAGATTAACCCAATCCATGGTTCCTAAGGGTACCTGGCTGAGTTCTGCATCATTACTCAGCTGTCTAAAGAGACGGGGTGCACGTCGCTTAACCTTCAATCCGCCCGGCAACACACCTTCAGTCGTGCAGCCTCGATCCACACATTGCTGCATCACATGCCATATCTGTAATAGTTGACCGCGAATCTCTTGCTCGCTATGCCATGCCTTTTCATTCTCTAACATCAATTGGCTAATGGAGAGCCCTTGCTCATCACAGGCCTGCAATAACGCTTCACCGCTATGAAATGGATATTTCAGCGCTGTCGTATCTTCTCTGAGAACAATCTCCCCTTGGGCATTTTCCTCAACAACAAAACCGCCTCCCACAGAATAAAAGTGGTTTTGAAGAATCTTCTTGTCCTTTCCGTCAAAGGCTGTAAAACGCATTCCATTGGCGTGCAGTTTGAGCTGTTTTTTGCGATAAAACTGGAGATCCTTATCCAGGGCGAATGAGAGACGCAGTCCGTTGCCAAGCGTTATTGTCTGCTGTTCGCGGATAGTATCGATGCGCTGTGGAATAGTTTGGACATCCACCGTCGAGGGCGACTCCCCCATAAGCCCAAGCAGCAATGCCTTGTCTGTACCATGGCCTTTGCCGGTCGCACCCAGCGATCCAAAGAGTTCGATTTGGATCCTCTTAGTCACATCGAACAGGCTATCGTCCGAGAGTTTTTCAACGAAACGCTTGGCAGCCAACATCGGCCCGACAGTATGGGAGCTGGATGGGCCTATACCGATTTTAAAGAGATCGAATACACTGACTGCCATGCCCGTATTCTCCCGACAGCTTCAAGGCGTTTGTATTTCCCGGCAACCTAATTAAACAATGCTTCAAAAAAATCATGGCCCAGAGCATACTCGCTAAACAACTCTAAAAATCCCTTTTTTATAGGGTGGATATAGGAGTCCCTTCATTGGTCCACATCCCGATGGCTTGGAAACCCCTGTATTATTCAAGGTTATTATCTATATATCCTTACACCTGATATCCATTGCTCCAAATCTCCGTTAATGAAGACCCGCACACCTCCTTTCCCATTTCCATGAAGCAGGGGTTAGTGATCGTCGATAAGCCACATACAGCCTTCTGTTGATACCTCTCCAACCAATCGTAGCGCTTTCAACGGCAATTCACCACACCAGTCTGGCAAAGGACAGACGCCACGATTATAGGCCCGCATTTACCGCATTATCGCAAATGACTCTAACTGCTTGTGTTTTATCATTCTTACCCCTGCCGACCAAAGGAAAAGGGTTAGAAGGGTTAGGACAACCACTCGCCGAACATTCAGTCCATGGATCAGATATTGACACTCATGAGGCTGTAGAACATACAACCAGCAATCATGATCTATTGAGTGAACCATGATTCAGCGATTAGCCGGAAGCTGCTGCTGGCATTGATCACCTGACCAAATACGCCATAGCGCTGGTAAGAGAGGGGATTCTGGTAGTACATTAAAAAAGCCGAAAGTACGATTCCCCATACGGTGATCTCAATCGGCATCGATTTGTCTTAGCTAGCGGATGATATGATGTATTATGAAAAACTCCACCGAATCGAGCGAATCTTGTTCGATGCCTTGGCAATGGGATTGGTACTTTTCTACTCCTACTCCGCAATCTTGGCCCCCGCCGCCACCCAGTACCACCGCGGTATCTATATCATCATCACTTACATGCTCGTGTTCATGCTCTACCGCACGCCTACAATCTGGGGGCGGTTGTGGGACTACCTATTGATTGCAGCATCCATCGTTTCCATAGGCTACTGGATTCTCAATTTCGAAGCGATCAACTATCGCGCCGGCGCTGAGACGCAACTCGATAAGTGGATCGCTATGATTGGCGTACTGATAGGAGTCGAACTCGCCAGACGGGTGGTCGGCAACGTGTTTGTCATCATTGGTGGCATCATGCTGCTATATGGCGTATACGGCGAATACGCGCCGGAGTTGATCTCCCATGCAGGAGACACCTTCCCCGATCTGTGCACCAGCATCTTCTACAAGAGTGACGGCGTCTTCGGCATCATGGCCAATGTACTGGCGACCTATATCATTCTGTTCGTCATCTTCGGCGCCTTTCTGGAAAAGAGTGGGGCACAACGTTTTTTCATCGACTTCCCCCTAGCCGCAGTCGGTCATAAGATAGGCGGTCCCGCCAAGGTCTCAGTCATCGCATCAGGACTTTTCGGCTCTATCTCAGGCAGTGCCATCGCCAACACTGTTTCCACCGGCGCCTTCACCATTCCGATGATGAAAAAGGCCGGCTTCAAATCTCATGTGGCTGGCGGCATCGAACCGGCCGCCTCCATCGGGGGTATGTTCATGCCACCGATCATGGGAGCGGGTGGCTTTATCATGGCGGAACTGACCGGCGTACCCTACTCAACCATTATGCTTGTGGCGATCTTTCCAGCCCTGATGTACTTCCTCAGTGTCTTCGTTATGGTCCACTATGAGGCCAAGCGGCACAATATAGTCGGTGAGAGGTCAAAAGAGAGCGCAAAGGAGATCCTAAAAAAGGAGTGGTTCTACATCCTACCCCTGGTCATCATCACCATCTTCATGCTGTCGGGCTACTCGCCCGGTTATTCGGCCATCCTTGGCATCGTTGCCTGTATCGTTGTCAGCTGGTTCCGTAAAGATACCCGCATTGGCCTGAAAGGCTTCATGGAGGCCTCCCGTGCCGGCGCTGAATCGAGCTTGAAGATCGGTGCCACTGTCGGTGTCATCGGTATTATCATCGGTGTACTCACCTACAGCGGCCTGGTACTCACCTTTGCCGATATTGTGATTGAGCTGGCGGACGGTAAACTTTGGCTGACCATCCTGTTGATCGCCTTTGCCTCGTTGATTCTCGGCATGGGCGTCCCTGTGACCGCAGCCTACCTGATCACCGCCGTGGTGGCGGTACCCGCCCTCACCGAGTTGGGTGTCAACCCGATCGCAGCCCACATGATCGTGTATTGGCTGTCCCAGGATTCAAACATCACACCACCGGTCTGCATCGCCGCATTCGCCGGCGCGACCATTGCCAAGGCGAACATGTGGAAGACCGCTTTTACTTCATTCAAGTTCGCCAAGTTCCTCTACCTCGGCCCCTTCCTGTTCGGCTATGTGCCGGGCTTTTCACTGGATGGTACGGCGAAGGATATCGTGATCACATTCATACTCATCCTTTTCGGTACCTACGCTTACGCCTGGCTACTCAGCGGCATCTGGCTGGACTGGTTCAACAAGTCGCCGGCAAAGACCTGACAAACGAGATCCGACAATGACTAACACTAAACTCCCCCGGGTCGGCTACAAAAAGATCCTTTATGTTACCGACCTCTCGGAAGAGGGCCGCCAGGCATTCCCTCATGCCGCCAGCCTGGCCCATTGCTACAATGCAGAGCTGACCGTGTTCCATGTGGTGGAACCCCGTGAGTTCGAGAAGTTTCTAGAGGGCTACTTCAATGAAGAGCTATGGAACGAGATCAAAAATCGCAATGTGAAAGAGGCCAGAGAGATACTGATAAAACGCAAACGCATGGATACTTCAATAAGAGACGATATACAGCAACTCTGTGATGACAGCATGGAAACTAGTGAAAATTCGGCCTATGTAACCTATGACATAGCCGTGGAAATTGGTGATCCGAGTGACAAGATCGCGGAAAAGGCCAACAGCGGTGGCTACGACCTTGTGGTGATCGGCAAACGTGGCCAAGGCATTCTACGGGGCGGCCTGATGGGGGATACTGCTCGCCGGGTCATCCGTCACTCCAAGGTACCTGTGATGGTGATACCGATTCCAATGTGAGTAAACCCTACATAGATTATCAACACGAACCTATCATCGAAAAACAATCTTTTTTCAAAAATTACTGCGTTATCGTGGCATTGGATGTAGTAGCGGCTCAGCTGATCGGCTAGAATCGCCTGCTTATACTCATCCAAGTCACGAGGGATCCTAACGTGTTTCGCAAAGAGCTGAAAGTCCTGGACTGTACGATTCGAGACGGCGGTCTGATCAATAACTACCACTTTACCGATGAGTTCGTGAAGGCCGTCTACCGCGCTGCCTGTGATTCCGGTGTGGACATTATCGAACTGGGCAAGAAACTTGCCGTCAGCGAAGAGTACAGCCGG
This sequence comes from Candidatus Thiodiazotropha sp., assembly GCA_050119385.1. Lineage (GTDB taxonomy): Bacteria > Pseudomonadota > Gammaproteobacteria > Chromatiales > Chromatiaceae > Thiodiazotropha. Next base: position 9,263 of record JASFJX010000028.1, read on the forward strand.
GATAAATTCGGCAAATGGAATTTCTGCAACGATGATGACCTGAAGATGATCATCGACTCCTATGAATGCGAAGATCCGCCTTTGATTGCGGTGATGTTCGATATCGGCCGGGTGGATTTCAACAGCCTGAAACCAAGAGATCAAAGCCCCTTCGACATGGCTCGTGTGGCCTGCTACGTGCCAGACATCCACAAGGGCTTGGACCTGGTTAAACGCTCAAAGGACTTGGGATACGAGACAACCATCAATATCATGGCCTGTTCCGCAGCCATTCGGACCGAGTTGATCGAAGCCCTGAACCAGGTGGAAGAGACGGCTGAACTCGATTACCTCTACCTGGTTGACAGCTACGGTGCCTTTTATTCCGAGCAGGTAAGCGACTATCTAAATCTCTACAAGAAACATGCACCCAGCAAAGAACTGGGATTCCATGCTCACAACAACCAGCAGCTCGCCTTCTCCAATACCCAGCAGGCGATCATCGATGGAGTCAACCTGCTCGATGCAACCATCAATGGCATCGGCCGTGGCGCAGGTAACTGCAACCTGGAGCTATTGCTCAATTTCCTGAAAAATCCCAAGTTCAACGTAGAGCCAATCTATAAAGTCATCCAGGAAGAGTTCGTCCCCCTGCGCAAGGAGATCGAATGGGGATTCAATGACATCTATGGCATAAGCGGCCATCTCAACCAACACCCACGAGCCGCGATGAAACGACGCGCGGACAAGGAAAACTGCGATCGCTGTTACGACTTTCTGATCGAGCAAAGTCGCTTTGACGAAGGCGTCATATCCTGATCGCCATCTCCAAACTCGACTGACTCCCCAACAGCCCAAAAAACAAACCCTAGTTAAACTAGTGGGCCGCTCGGTAAATTCGGTAACACTCAGAGCCCCGTATATACGGGGCTTTTCAAACTGAGAATATCAGTACTGATCAGTTTTTACGAAAACGGGAAAATCCCAGACCCAACAGACCAATACCCAGTAACGCAATAGAACTCGGCTCAGGAACACTCGAAACCGATTCAACCATGACCACCATGTCATTATAATCCCTGTCAGAGTAATTCAAGTCGTAATCCTCCCATGCCAGAACATATTCACCCGCCGAGAAAGGCGAATAGACACCATTTTGATCCGGGTCCATCAGCTCACTGCCATCACCTTGGAAAGAAACCAGATGATCAGCACCCTCTCCATCAAATAATGCGTTTAAGCTGCTTTGAGAAAAGTAGGTACCATTAACGGTGTCAAGATAGAAACCGAAAGTATCGATACTCGAAAAAATGCTTGTACCTAAAATACTAAGCGTATCAATATCATACGCTCTGAGTGTCAATCCATCACCGAGCAGGCTCAAACCGATCCTGGACCCTTGACTGGCCGCACCATCAAAAAGTGTGAGTCTGTTGCCTGAGTTAGCCAAATCATAGATACCGAAAGTATTGGTATTCACGTGCGCCGTGATTTCAAACATCATCACAGCACTGGCACTACCCGTCGCATCCAGTTGCCATACACCATCACCACTCACTTGATTATTCTCATCCGTGACATCCATAAAAGTACCATCCAGCGTAGTGCTGTCCAATAGTGCTTGCAGACTTGGCTCGCTTGGGTTGGTTAATATCTCTGTTGCGTAGCCATTGCCCATGAACACCGTAGCAGCTAATAAGACACTTGCTGTTGCCGAGAATCTCTTCATTATCTTTTACCTTGCTTGTTTCAGATTTAGAATTCATCAGCATTAAGCAGATATCATGCCATACATGCATATCATTGACTTAAAAGACATTTTAAAAATCATCATTAGTAAAACTAATGGTCTTTGTAAAAAATAGTGACAGATTATTATTCCTATTTATGGCTTTTTATTCGCCGCTTACCCGGCAGAGTCGTGCTGGCTCCACCTTAACCTGAAACTTTCATCCGCTCTCGCCGACCGGCTAGGGTATTTGCCCAATCATCAATAGCTTAGGCCATTAACTCAATCACAAATCGCATCTGAACGGCAATCCCGGCACGATCATCGCATTCCCGGATAAAACATGCGGGTTTGATAAGATTGCCACACTGCTGCGTATATGCTGAGATAGAATTTATTAATAATATCCGGCGCAAGACCGGAAACTGCTTTCTCACTCAAAAATTCAGGCGTTTGCAATCCTGCTTAATAAACAACAATCATTCAGAGGAGACAAATGATGGGACGTGTAGCATTAGTGACTGGAGGAACCCGCGGCATCGGTGAGGCCATCTGTGTCGCACTGAAAGATGCGGGTTACACGGTAGCCGCAAACTATGGTGGCAATGATGAATCGGCAAAGGCGTTCACGAAACGTACCGGTATCCCAGCCTATAAATTCGATGTCAGCGATTTCGATGCAGTGGAGGCCAGCATTGCACAAATAGAGGAGGAGATAGGACCTATTGAGATCCTGGTCAACAATGCCGGCATCACCCGCGACGGCACCATGCATAAGATGACCTTCGAAAAGTGGGACAAGGTCATCCAAACCAACCTGGCCTCCTGTTTCAATACCTGCCACGCGGTAATCAACGGCATGCGTGAACGGGGCTTCGGCCGGATTGTCAATATCGGCTCAGTCAACGGCCAGGCAGGACAGTATGGGCAGGTCAACTATGCCGCGGCGAAATCGGGTATCCACGGTTTTACCAAGGCACTCGCCTTGGAGGGAGCTACCAAAGGTATCACCGTGAATGCCGTAGCACCGGGCTATGTAGCGACCGATATGGTGCGTGCCGTACCTGAAGATATTTTAGCGAAAATCATTAAGACGATTCCGGTTGGACGCCTCGGTGAACCCGAGGATATTGCTCGTTCTGTATTGTTCTTGGTGGCTGACGAGGCAAGCTTCATCACCGGATCTACCCTCTCTGTGAATGGTGGCCAGCATATGTACTAAGCCGAATGTTTCAGCAAATCTATGATTGCTTATAAATTAGTACCCGTCTCTACTTTTCCGACAATTCCCGCTCCAGTTGCTGGCTGAGCTGCTTGGGAGAACCACTGTGCCTGGCCAGAATGTGATAGGCAACGGGCACGATATAGAGGGTGAACAGAGTGGCGGCAATGACGCCTGAGAGAATCACTGTGCCTATGACAGTACGTGTCTCCGAGCCCGCGCCGGAGGAGAGCAGCAAAGGTAGTGAGCCGGCAGCCGTGGTGATACCGGTCATTACGATGGGGCGGAATCGAACATGCGCCGCCTCGACCAGGGCATCAGTGAAGGCTTTACCCGCATCCCTGAGCTGATTGGCGAATTCAACGATAAGGATACCGTTTTTTGCCGCCAGTCCCACTAGCATTATCAGACCTATCTGGCTGTAGATATTCAGGGTTTGGTCAGTCAGATAGAGACCAAGCAGCGCCCCGGCCATCGCCAGTGGTACGGTCAGCATGATAACCAGCGGATGCAGCCAGCTCTCGAACTGGGCGGCCAATACGAGATAGACCACCACTACCCCAAGTATCAATACGAATACCACGGAACTGCCCGCAGTCTTGTAATCCCTGGACTGGCCCTTGTAGTCGATGATGGCATGGGCCGGTAGGTGTTCACGTACCAATCCTTCGAGATAGCTCAATGCCGTTCCCAATGCCAGGCCCTGCTCCAGGTTGGCCTCGATGGTCAGGGCACGCACACGATTGTAGCGATTCAGGCTAATTGAATCGGCAACCTCGCGCAGGGTCACCAGATTAGAGAGCTGCACCAGCTGGCCACTGGTTGTGGAACGGACATAGAGATGATTCAGGTCGGTGGGGGTTCGCTGATCGCTGCGCTCACCCTCGAGGATGACATCGTACTCCTCTCCCTGCTCGATATAGGTGGTAACCCGCCTTGAACCGAACATGGTTTCCAGGGTACGACCTATGGTCTCCACGGTAATCCCGAGTTCCGCCGCCCGATCGTAGTCGATCTCCACCTTCAGTTGCGGCTTGGTCTCTTTGTAATCCCAATCGATGCCCTGCAGGCCAGGGTTGTCTTTTTCGATCTCCTGCAACAACCGGTCGCGCCACTGCGCCAGCTCGTCATAGGTTCCTCCTCCGATCACGAATTGGATCGGTTTCTGGATTCGCCGGCCAAAACCCTGACGCATCACCGGAAAGGCCTTCACACCAGGCAGGTCGGAAAGCTTTTTGCGCAGCTCGTCCATAATCGTCCAGGCGGAACGGCGTGAATTCCAATCGTTCAACACGTTGATGACAATGCCACCATTGAAGATAGCAAAGTTACTGAATT